>DATEMG010000601.1:0-4302 GCA_035275805.1 Blastocatellia bacterium | reverse complement strand
CTGGATGAGAAAGCCCATTTCTCGCCAAGGCGCAAAGACGCAAAGGCCGCAAAGGAAGAACTCTGGTCTTTTTGTAAGCGCAGCCCACTCTGCTCTCCTTCCAGTCCGGTCTCGTTTTCTTCTCTTCAGTTTTTTTGATCGGCGTATCGCCATTGTATTTCGCCATTGTAAAAAATAGGCTTCGGCTTTCGAAAAATGGGTCTGGCGGCCCAAAAGCATGTTATTGTGATTAGGAATCACTTCCTGGTAGAACTAATGTCAGATCACTTTATCTTTTTGATGGGCAAGTACGAGGCCCGGGTCCCGAAAGATCTGCTCTATGCGCCAAATCATATGTGGTTTCGGGCCGAGGGGGGCGCATACAGAGTTGGTTTCACCGCTTTCGCCGTTCGCCTGTTACAGGATGTCTACTTCCTGGACTGGAACGTGGAGCCGGGCGACGTGGTCGTGACGAAACAGGAAATCGGAGAAGTTGAAAGTTCGAAAGCGGTCTCGACGCTTCACGCGCCGACCGCTGGGACGCTGATCCGCTTCAACCGGGAGTTGATGAAAGACCCGACAGCGATCAACGTAGACAACTACGGCGGGGGGTGGCTTTTCGATTTCAATCCGAAAGACGCCCTCTTGCTGTCCGCCGAGGATTACATCCGGCGTCTCGAAGGGACGTGGGATGAGACGCAGCGCCAGATCAAAGGGCAAATGAATGACTGAGTCAAAATTGTCTCGATCACATCCTTTGATGCAACAACGGCCCGGATTCTTCAATGTAGGATCATAGTATTTCGTCATGACACCAAACCGCATCACTGTCGTCCTCTCACAAACGCGAAGCAAGAATCCCGACAAACGGCGTCTCGAAGAAGAGATCGCCACGGCCTTGCTGCTCGAACCGGGAATCGATTTCGCCGTAACGCCGAACGTCTATGATCTTTCTCCCGGCGACACGGGCCTGCTTTATCTCAACTCCGTAAAGAGCCACCTGATCCTTCTCTCATGGCAATATCCGAGGGCCGCGCACTGGCTGCTGGATCGGAATGGGATCAATGGGAAACAAGGCGTCACATTGCTGAAAAGCCTTGGCGAAGAGAACGATGAAGAGTCGGGGGACGCCGATGAAGAGGAACACCGAGGAATCGGCCCGGTAGGAATACTCGACCGTTATATCTTCTGTCTCGATCTTCGCGCTTACGATGACGCCGGCGTGTACGTGGAAGAGATCAAGCGAATCGCCAAAGAGGTATCTGTCAAACTCGTCCCGCTCGCCGGGCTGCGGACAGATCCGGACCAGAGCGAATCGAAACCGGACCTATTTCAACGGTTTTCGGAGCCGGAGAAACAAGGCGCCGTCCCGATCGTATTGGGAGAGTCGAAGGTAAATCGCTGGTATCCGGTCATTGATTACAGCCGGTGCACAAACTGCCTGGAGTGCATCGATTTTTGCCTCTTCGGCGTATACGGGATCGACCACAAGGAGCGGATCCTGGTCGAGAATCAGGACAACTGCAAACGCGGTTGTCCCGCCTGCAGCCGTGTCTGTCCGGAGAACGCCATCATATTTCCGGAACACAAGACGCCGGCGATCGCAGGCGCCCCTGGAGAGGGCCCCGGCGGTTTGAAGATCGATCTCTCCAAACTTTTCGGCGCCCCGAGCGCGATTGAAATGGCCGCAATGGAGCGAGACGTCGAACTGGTGAAAGACGGCCGCGTGGCCGTAGGCCTCACTGTTGGGATCCCTCGGCGTCAGACCGGAAAGGCGGCGACGGAAAAGGACGACCTCGACAAGCTCATGGACGAGTTGGACAGTTTGGATCTCTAATTATGCCACAGAGCGACGGGGCGACGGGGCGACGGGGCGACGGGGCGAAAATTTCTCTCATCCCCCAGTCGCCCTGTCCCCCAGTCCCCCCGTCGCTGCGGTGGCTCTGTGGCAATTATTAGGAGGAATGTTTGGCGACTAACGGATATCCCGTGGTATTAACTGCGGATCGAACCCTGATGGCGGATTATCCCGTCCTGTTCGACGGGATGATGGGAACGATTCAAACCACGACGGTGCCCGAACCGATAATGCGAAATATCATCGCCCCTCCTTTGCCCTCGGACGGGCTGGCCGCCCGCAAGGCGCCGCTGGGATTGCGCCGTATCGAGGCCGCGCTGCTCGGCGACGGATTCCGCCGCGAAGACGTCATTCTCTGCAGGCCTGAGGACCTCGAAAAATGCGTCGGCCCGAGAACCAGGATCGTCGCTGTCTCTTCCTCCGATCCGCTCGGGCGCGGAATGTCGAACAGCACGATGTCAGACATGGCCGGCGGAACGCTTTACACGCACACCTGGTACAAGCGGTTGCTCCTGCAAATCAAAGAGAAGAAGAGGACGCTCCCATTCAAAATCGTTGCGGGCGGCGCCGGCGCATGGCAGTTGGCCCAAAACGAAGCGGCGCGACACAGTCTGGGAATCGATGCGGTGGTCGAGGGCTACGCCGAAGCGCAGATCGCGCCCTGGTTTCACGAGTTGATGGACGGCCGGGACCTTCCGCCCGTCGTCAATTCCCGAAGTTCGCATGAAAACGAGATCCCGGCGATTTGCGGCCCGACTTCGATGGGAGTGGTTGAAATCAGCCGGGGCTGCGGCAAGGGCTGCCAATTCTGCACGATCGCGACCGAGCGAATGATCCACATCCCGATTGACGTCGTCGCCTCCGACGTCGAACGGAACGTCGAACGGGGGGTGACTTCGATATGCGCGCTTAGCGAGGATTTCTTCCGTTACGGCGGCTCGTCTCGCACGCCGGTGAACCCGCCTGTTTTGAAAGAGCTGATCCGCCGTCTTCGAGAAGTCAAACCGCTCAAGCTGATCCAGATCGATCATGCCAACGTTATTTCCGTCGCCGAATATTCCGATGACGACCTGCGCGAAGTTCATGACCTGCTGGTTCAGGGGCAACGCCACAGGTACCTCTGGGTGAATCTCGGGGTCGAGACCGCCAGCGGAGAACTGCTCGACATGAATCAAAAGGGGGGCAAGATTCGTCCCTTCAAACCGGCGGAGTGGGGCGAGCTTTGCGATCAGCAAATCCGCCGGCTGATCAAAGCCGGTTATTTTCCACTGGTCAGCCTGATTATGGGGCTGCCTGGAGAAACGCCCGAGGACGTCGCCAAGACCGTCCGCTGGATCGAGAATCTCTATCACGAACGGATGGTGATCTTCCCGATCTTCTACTCGCCGGTCATCCCCGGGCTGGGGCGTCATTTTAAGATCGAAGAGATGACGCCGATGCACTGGCGTCTATTCCGACTCGCCTATAACCTCAACTTCAAGTGGATCCCCAAGATGTACTGGGATAACCAAACAGGCGCTGGGGCGAGTCTGTTCAGGCGATTGTTCATTCAGTTCACCGGACAGTTTCAAATTCTGCAATGGAAGATGCAGTTCGTTCGAAAATCAGGAAAGTTGTTCGCCTAAATTGAAGAAGGACCGGGCGACGGGGCGACTGGGGGACGAGGCGAAAACTACTCTCAGTCGCCCAGTCACCCAGTCGCCCAGTCGCCCCGTCCTTACTATTACTGTGGCTGATTCAATTCGGATATGACGGCAAGCGCGAAAACATCACCCGCAATAAAGCAACAGCCAATCGCTCGCGAGCGGCTCGCCGAGGCGTACGCCAAGGCGCGCGCGCATCTGCTGTCGCAGCGGACGCCGGAAGGATTTTGGGTCGGCGAGTTGGCGAGTTCGTCGCTTTCGACCGCGACGGCGGTTTGCGCATTGACGCTGGTGGATCGCCGGCGTTTCGCCGCGTTGATAGGCGGCGGCGCGCGCTGGCTGCTGGACCATCAGGCTGACGACGGCGGATGGGGTGACACGGTCAAAAGCTTCTCGAATATTTCGACCACCATGCTTTGCCGCGCCGCTCTGACATTGAGCAAGGAAGCAGGCGCGGCGGCGTCAGAGCGGATCGCCCTAAGCCTGCGGCGAGCGGAGGACTATCTGGAACTCGTCGCTGGCGGGCGAGATCCGGGTACGCTCGCGGGGGCGATTCGCGCGCGTTACGGAAAGGATCGCACTTTCTCGGTTCCCATACTTCTCTGCTCCGCTCTGGCCGGACTGATCGACTGGCGTGAGGCGCCGCCGCTGCCCTTTGAATTGGCTTGTTTCCCTGCCTCCGCCTATAAATGGATGAACCTGCCGGTCGTGAGTTACGCCTTGCCTGCGCTGATCGCCCTGGGGATCCTGCAACATACAAAAACAAGATTTCAGATTCCGGTCGTCCATCAGCTGCGTCAGGCCGCCGTTCCGCGCGCGCTG
>DATEMG010000600.1:0-9488 GCA_035275805.1 Blastocatellia bacterium | reverse complement strand
CTGTTCTGAGGAGGTTGATGATAATGACGAAAAGATTGGCCGCTACCGGCGGCTTCCTGTCTCTGATCGCGCTGACGGCGTTTGTTCTCGCCGTCGGTTCCGCCAGCGCCGATCCCGCCCATTGGCCGCAATGGCGCGGGCCTTTCTTCAACGGCGTGGCCCGCACCGCCGCGCCGGTCGAATTCGGCGACACGAAAAATATCAAATGGAAGATCGAAGTTCCGGGCCGAGGCTTTTCGACGCCGGTGATCTGGGGCGACCGGATCTTCCTGACCACGGCCGCCCCTACGGGCAAAGGCGCACAGCCCGCGCCGCCGCCAGAACAACCACAGAACCCCGGCGCCCAGAATCCTGAAGGCCGAAGGCGAGGGGGTGGCGGCCCGGGCGGAGGAGTTGGCGTCGGCGAAGAGCAAAAGTTCGTCGTAATGTGCCTGGACAAGAAGACCGGCAAGACAATTTGGGAGCGGGTGGCCAAGACCGCGACGCCGCACGAAGGCTATCATCGCCAATACGGCAGTTTCGCCTCGAACGCGCCCTTGACTGACGGCCGATATCTCTACGTTTCATTCGGATCGCGCGGAATCTACTGCTACGACCTCAACGGCAAGCTGATCTGGGAGAAAGACCTCGGCGTGCAGATGCGGATGCGGAATCAGTTCGGCGAGGGCGTAGCGCCGGCGCTGCATGGCAATCTGTTGATCCATCCCTACGATCAGGAGAGCGGCTCATTCGTGGTCGCTCTCGACAAAC
Source organism: Blastocatellia bacterium (assembly GCA_035275805.1). Taxonomy (GTDB): domain Bacteria; phylum Acidobacteriota; class Blastocatellia; order RBC074; family RBC074; genus JAJVID01. Next base: position 8,738 of record DATEMG010000600.1, on the reverse strand, counting down.
GCAACGGAAAGGAAGTCTGGCGCGCAAGCCGCGACGAGATAAGCGCGTGGTCAACGCCGCTGATCGCGGACGTCAAGGGGAAAAAGCAGGTCGTAATCAGCGCGACCAAAAAAGTGCGCGCCTATAATCCTGAAGACGGCAAGCTGATCTGGGAGTGCGCCGGGCTGGGAAGCAACGTGATCCCTCACCCGACGCAGCACAACGACACCGTGCTCGTCATGAGCGGACACCGCGACCCCAAGTTGATGGCGGTCCGGCTGGGGCGCGAAGGTGACCTGACGGGCAGCGACGCCATACTCTGGTCCCAGACGCGAGGGACATCCTACACGGCTTCGCCCGTGCTCCACGACAACAAATTCTACTCGCTGACCGACAACGGCATGCTCAGTTGCTTCAACGCTACATCAGGCGAGCCTTACTACCACCAGCAGCGTTTGCCGCAGCCGGATAACTTCAAAGCCTCGCCGATCGCCGCCGGCGGCAATCTCTACCTGGCAAGTGAGAGCGGCGTGGTCACTGTTATCAAGATGGGCGAGAAATTCGAAATCGTGGCGACCAACACGCTCACGGACCACATGTTCGTCGCCTCGCCCGTCGTCGCCGAAGGCGAGTTGTTCCTGCGCAGCAAGACCCACCTCTTCTGCGTCAGCGACGGCAAGACAAAATAGCAATGAGCCAGATGTTTCGTTGCCCAGGCTGCAAAGAAGTAAGCCACAGAGGTCACAGAGAACACAGAGAAATCATAATGTCCTCCGTGCCCTCTGTGCGCTCTGTGGCTATCCATTCACATGAAAACCAGCGACCCCGATTTCCCGGAAGCAAAGAGGGCCGTGAAAAAGGCGCTGATCTTGTGGCTGGTCCTGACCGTCGCCCACATAGCCGTTCTGGCGAAGCTGTCTTAGCGACCCATTAAAACTGCTCGAAGCATCGCTTTTCACTTCATAACAAATTGCCTATCATCTCAGCGTCGCCAAATCATGAGGCGTCCAACGGTTGCATTTATCAATAATGGTCAAAGGAGATCTATATAATGTCCCAAGCGATTCATCCACAAATCAGCGCCGAAGCGCGCATTCCATCTACATTCCTCGACGGCGTCAAAAACGCGGAGGACTTCCGCGACTACGAGGCCGAATCCCGCGCCTCGGTCAAAGAGCTCTACAGGCTCAACCACACGAATCAGACACTGGATTTCGTACTCGCCCAAAAGGCCGGGTACGGCAAGCTCGATAAGGCCGAGATGAGCGTTTGGGAGGCGATTGATTTTTTGAATACCCTGGTTGACGACAGCGACCCCGATCTGACGCTGCCGCAGATCGTTCACGCGCTGCAAACCGCCGAAGCGATCCGCCAGGACGGCCATCCGCGATGGTTCGTGCTGGCCGGCTTCATCCACGACCTGGGCAAAACGCTTTGCCTCTTCAGCGAACCCCAATGGGCCGTGGTCGGCGACACATTCCCCGTCGGCTGCGCCTACTCGGACAAGATCGTCTATTCGGAACTCTTCAAAGAGAACCCCGATTACCACAACCCGGCTTTGCAAACCCCGAACGGAATTTACGAGGAAGGATGCGGACTCGAAAACCTCCACCTGTCATGGGGGCACGACGAATATCTATACATAGTGACGAAAGATTACTTGCCGCAGGAGGCGCTGTGGATGATCCGCTATCATTCGTGTTACCCGATTCACCGCGAGGGCGCGTATGCCCATCTGCTGAACGAGCGCGATCAGGAGGCGCTGCGCTGGGCGCGCGCGTTCAATCCCTATGACCTCTACTCGAAGCGCGAAGTGGAGCCGAATCTGGCCGAGTTGAAACCGTATTACGAGGACCTGGTCGCCGAATTCTTCCCGTCAAAGATCAGATGGTAAAACACTCTCCATCCTCATTCCATTCTCGGGCAGGAACACAGTCGTCGTTTCCCTGCCCAAGATTGGAAAAGCGGGTAATGGTTCAGCCGCGTAATCGTAAATACGACAGGTCGCAGCGCCGCAAAACCTATGTGGTATTTCGGGACGCTCATACGCTAAGAATGTGACTATTCGAGACATATCCCACGACCTAAAAACAGCGAAACGCCCCGCACTCAACACCCTCATTTCGGAGTAGATGTTGCAATGCATATTGAGCCTATTTTGCAAGGGCAGCCTGCCAGCAAAGCCGGATGGAGCATAACTGTGTCCCATCCGGCTTTGCGGGGTTTTTCAGCCTTAGCCTTCTAGCGCGTTGATCCTCTTAAGCTCTCAGGTTGAGTAAATTTCACTCCACGCGCCAAAGCCAGTTAAGCGCGGCCTCCTCTGTTGTAAAGCCGTCGGCGACAAAGCCTAAGTTTTCGGCAACGGTAGTCCCAAACTTCTTATGGTCAATCATCTCCGGTCTGACAACTAAGGCGACGCGAACGGTCCGCCCGGCGGCTCGCGCCCATTCATGAATTATAAAATATCTCAAGCCGAGATCCGGCGGTTCAAAACCCGTCAGATTAGTTATGTCAACCAGGAGCTTCCGGATGTTGATCGAGCGCGCAAAACCAATCGCTGTCGCCACTAATTCCGTCATCTGTCCTATGGAAACCTGACCCGTTGGTCGAAAAACAGCGCGTTCTTTTAGTATCTCAAAATGCTCTGGTTTACTCATACGCCACTCCCGCTGAACTGCGAACTGAGTCGCCAGGTTGATCGTTCGGCCCTACCGACTTGTTGATCACTTCATATGGTTTCGTAATGTTTGGCAAAGGCTATGCCGAGCCTGGCGAAATCAGCGACTCTTGTCGTTGCGTTTCGATAATAATAGGGCAGTCCATTCGCTCTCACCTCAAAGCTCTGGCAGCTTCGAATGGCGCGGAATCGGAGAGATGGCATGGGATACTGCGGGCAAACCCCGGAAGAAAAGTGGCGCGGACTTTAGACTGCGCAGCGCGGAAATGTCGAGACGTGACGTCTTGTCTCTGTGACGAGTGGGGATGGCGCGTCAGCAGGGCTGGCAAGATAGCACGAACCCGTGGGGCGTTTTGGGACTCGCCCACACCCAAAGCTGTGGGGCATTTCAGGACATACCCAACGTCCAACCCCGCAAACTACCTACATTCAACACCATCACTTCGGCGCCGCATTTGCATTTTGTTGGGTGGCGATTTTGGGGAATCGCCTGAAGACCGTGGAATATGCACATCGGTCTTCAGCTAGCATAGGACAGCTCTCAATAGCCGGGACGGTAGCCCGGCTGTTTTTTTCGCCAAAATCGACCTACAGCGTTTTACCCATAACCTCAGCGCCTGACTCTCAAACACGCAAGGACTACGGCAAGGCGCGTTATATCAGGCTATCACACGCGCGGATCTCGCCTCTATTTCCCGCATTGAACCAGCGGCGCCAACCGGATAAACCTTGCTAAAACTGAGTGTAACTCAGACAATGTTAAGCCGCTGGGAATGAAAGCCAAATGGGACTGATTCAAACCAAAAAAAAGTAGAGTCCCTAACTTGTCCTTAATCTCGACAATTTAATATGTCAGCACCGGCTGAAATATCGGGACACTGGCGCAACCAGAGCGCGCCTAAGAAGGCGGATGGCTGATGAGACGGCCGCCCGAGCTTTTCGCGCGGCGCTCAGCTGACCCCACGTGTTCCGGCTTAGCCGGAAAAATGTGTCTGTGACCTGAGATAGCCGCTTAACCGATCGGAGGAATAATATGAATACTAGACTGTCAATGTCCATTCTGTTCTATGGGCTGTTGACGCTCTGCTCGCCGTTCGCGCTCGCGCAGCAGGAGACGGCGACGATTACCGGTGAAGTCAGAGACGCCAATGGTTCGGTCGTGCCGAAGGCGACGATCACCGTGACCAACGTCGAAACCAACGTCAGTATCCGGAGCGAAACCAACGACCAGGGACTCTACACCGTGCCGAGCCTCAAGCCCGGTCCGTACTCGATCACGGTCGAGAAGCCGGGTTTCAAGAAATCCGTCCGCAGCGGCGTCACGCTGCAGGTCAATCAGGTCGCGCGATTGGACGTGAATATGCAGGTCGGAGAGTTGACGACCGCCGTCGAGATTGTCGAGGCGGCGACGCTCATGGAGACCGAGACCTCATCGCGCGGCTCGGTGATTGACCAGAAGAAGATCGTCGATCTGCCGCTCAACGGGCGCGATTACAATCAACTCGCGCTGCTCTCGCCGGGCGTGTTGCCGGGCACGCCGCGTCTGGCCTCGGTCAATTTCAAGGGCGTGCTCAACGTCAACGGCAATCGCACATTCAATAACGTCTTCCTGCTCGACGGCGTGGACAACATCTCGTACTCGAACTCGTTCCGCGGCGAGAACGTGCAACTCGTTCAACCCTCAATCGAGGCGTTGCAGGAGTTCAAGATTCAAACCAACGCCTATTCGGCGGAGTTCGGCCGCAGCTCCGGCGCGGTGGTCAACGCGACAATCAAATCAGGCACGAACAGCATTCACGGGAGCCTCTACGAATTCCTGCGCAACGACGTGCTCGACGCCAACAACTTCTTCTCGAACGCGCTCGGGGCCCCGAAACCGCGCCGACAGCGCAATCAATACGGCGCGGCGGTCGGCGGCCCGCTGGTCAAAAACCGCACTTTCTGGTTCGCAGATTATGAAGGTTTACGTGACCGCGAAGGCGTGCCGCGAACGCGAATAGTTCCGACGGCGGAAGAAAAATTGGGTATTTTCAGGACCGCTGTTGTCGACCCCTTCGCGGCCGGGCGCCCGGCGTTCGGACAAAATCCCGAAAGAACCCGTTGGATCATCCCACAGAATCGATGGGACCCGGTTGGGGCGGCAATCGTCAAGCTGATTCCTGACCCGACAGTGATCCTCCAAACTCCACAAGGTGAAACTCCCATTTTCGCATCCACACCGGTCACGCGCACCCGCCAGGATCAATTCGACGTGCGCATTGACCACCAATTCGCGAGCAACGTTACCCTCTTTGGGCGCTATAGTTTTGTAGACACCAACACATTTCGCCCGTCCCCGCTACCCGGTCTGGCCGAAGGGTCTTTCAACGACGCTTTCGGAGCTAATCTGAATCGGTCGCAAGGGCTGGCCTTCGGCCTGACATGGACGTTTTCACCCTCCTTCGTCGGCGACTTTCGGCTCGGCTACGCGCGCGGCAACTACTTCACCCAGCCGCCGAACTTCGGGGTGGACGGACCGGCCGCAATCGGTTTGAAAAATGTGCCGAACGACCCGGCGATCCTCGGCGGCGTCCCCAAAGTCAACATTCAGGGTTTCGACGCCGTGGGACGACACACTTCGACGCCACAGTTCCAGACGCCGCGCTCGTGGAACCCGCGCGCGTCCCTCAGTTGGACCCACGGGGCCCACTTCGTCAAATTCGGCGGCGAATTCCTGCACGTCCAAACCAGGATCAACGACCTGAACGCGACCATCGGGCGCCTGAACTTCGACAACCGCTTCACCAATCGCTCGGTCGGCGATCTGCTGCTGGGTTTGCCGTCGCAACTGGCGCTGACCAGCTTCACGGTTATGGATCAGGGACAGGACATGCAGTTCTATTTCATCCAGGACGATTACAAGGTTACGTCCAAGCTGACTTTGAACATTGGCCTGCGTTATGAGTACACCACACCTCCGCGCGAGAAGGAGAACCGCTTCGCCAACTTCGATCCGGTCAGCGGAACTATGATATTCGCCAAGGACGGAGACATCTTCGATCGCTCGTTGATTCACCCTGACCGCAATAACTTCGCGCCGCGCTTCGGCTTCGCATATTCGCCGACGTCGCAATGGGTGATACGCGGGGCATACGGGGTCTTCTTCAATCACACCGTCCGTCAGGGGCGTGAAGGACTGCTCGGCTTCAATCCGCCGTTCCTGGTAGACAATCTGTTGCAGACTTCCGTGTCCGGCGCGACGGCGGTGGCGACAGCGGCGCCGTTCCGTTTGGTCAACGGTTATCCGGCAGGGCTGCTCAATCCGAACTCGCTTTCGCCGACAATCGGGCGGCGCGCACAGGATCCCAATCAGCGCACGCCTTACATCCAGCAGTTCAACTTTGGCATTCAACACGAGTTGTTTAAGGACCTGCTGCTCGACGTCGCTTACGTCGGAAACAAGGGGACGAAGCTGAACGGTTTCCGCAACCTGAATCAAAACGCCGTGATCACCAACGCCAACGGCTCGCAGTCGGCGGGCCCCAGACCGTTTCCGTCCTTCGGCGACATTCAATGGATGGAGAACCGCGTCGGGGCAAGCTACAACTCGTTGCAGACTCGTTTGGAGAAACGCTTCTCAAAGGGCTTGACCGGTCTGGTCAGTTATACCTGGGGCAAGGCGTTGACCGGCGCGCCCGATCACATCTCGACCAGCGGCGGCGGCGCGGGATTCGACACAGGCACGTTTAAGGAACCGCAGAACGGCAATAACCTGCGCGCGGATCGCGGACTGGCTGAATTCGACGTCAAGCATCGCTTCGTCGCGAGTTATATCTGGGAATTGCCTTTCGGCAAGAGTCGCCGTTTCGGTAATGACTGGAATGCCGCAGTTGACGCGCTACTCGGCGGCTGGCAGTTGACCGGCATCCACGCGTTGCAAAGCGGGCTTGGTTTGACGGCCACACTGGGCGGCGGGAGCGTCCTCAATCTCGGCGGCGAGCGGCGAGCGCGACCAAACCTCGTGGGCGATCCTGTGTTGCCCGAATCGCAGCGCACGGTGCAACGCTGGTTCAATACAGACGCATTCCAATCCGCCTTCACCCCCTCGCCGCAAGCCTTCGGCACCGCCGGCGTCGGGATTATGCGCGGACCCGGATCAGTAAATTTCGACTTCACGCTGGCGAAGAACTTTCACCTGACGGAACGCAATTACTTTCAGTTCCGCACTGAACTGTTCAATGCCTTCAACCGCGCTAATTTCGGCCCGCCGAATATCGCGCGTGAAAGCAACGGATTTGGTAATATCCTGTCCGCAGCCAATGCGCGCATCATTCAGTTCGGACTGAAGTTCTATTTCTAACCGCTCGTCGGGAGCATATCTGCAAACAGTCACGCGCGCGTGAACAAGCGAGGCCGATTACCTGCCGCATCTGCTTGCTCGCGCGCGCGGTACTGTTTAGTCTTCGCCAATGACACGATCCCATCACACGATTCTCCTACTGCTGATCATCTATGCCGGCGTCGCCATGGGCCAGGAGATCCGTCCTGCGTCGGGCGCCGCCGAAGCGCATCATCAGCGCGGCGTCGAGTATCATTTACGCCGATGCCTTGAGGACGCCAGCCGCGAATACGCCCGCGCGCTCGAACTCGACCCGCCGCGCGAGTTGAACGCCGAGGAGTGGCGTCTGGTTCGCCGCTTCGCGCCGCGCCTCTACGCCACGCCTTCGGAATTTTTCCCGCTCAAAGATTTCGCCGTCATCCTTCATCCGGCCGAGCGGTTGATCGCTTATCATTTCTTCTGGGAAGACGACATAGATTTTCCGGAAGACAACGACCCCTGCGACCACGAATTGATCTGGGTGAAATATTCGGCGGACAAAAACTCAATCGAAAACGTCCTGACCTATTTTCATGGGCGAATTTTGGAAGGCGGCGAAGCGGCGATCAACGACGCTCGCGCTCACGGGATGCGACCCCGCGTCAACATTCAATGGGGCAAACACGGTTCCCTGCCGGTCGGATGGGAAAAGGCGCCGATCGTCGCCAATCCGGGCGACGCTGAGAAGAAGTATTACCCGCTCGACCAGACGATCACACTCAAGCAGTATCAGGAAGGGACTTTTCGCAAATTGAGCGAAGAAGGGCGCAGGCTCGCCGACCACCCGCTCGGGATGGGCTGGCCGCGGAAGTTCAATGGCAAGTGGGAGGACTTCGTCAATTTCTCGCGCTTCATCGAACCGCTGCGGATGCTCGACAGAACGAAGATGGCTCGGGTCTCGCGTTGGAACAGCGCGACGATCAATCAATATTTCCTGGCATACAACTTCCGGCCCAAGACGGAATGGCCTGCGGACAATTCCGAATCTCGAAATCCCAATCCGAGATCCGAGATCGCCGCCTTCTCGATTGACGACGTCCAATTACCGCCGAAATCCGTCTTCGACCCGGCAATGCCCCGCTATCCGAACGTCTGGTTCTACGTTGACGCGTCGCTGGCCACAAGCTACGAAGCGGCGGTCAAGCTGGTGACGGAAAACCTGCGCAAGACTATGCGGCTGCGGGAGTTTTATGGCCCATTCGACAACCCGGAAGGCTGCGATTTCGAAGTTCGGCTCGAACACCTGCAACCCTGGGAAGTCCGTGAACACCGCGCGCTGCAACATTCACACGCGTTTCACATGCGGTATTATTACTCCGCGCTGGCGCGTCAGAAGCTGGATCAGGTCAGGCTCAAGACCCCGAACGGCGAGCGCCTCTTCTATCGCTTCGGCGCGAGCGCGCATTACGAAGTCGAACACACCAACCCTAATCACGCAGACGTCGAAATTTGCCCGATCTGCGGGCGGGCGGGCGAGTATAAGGATTTGAAGGGTAACCTGGTCGAATTGGTTCACGACCCGCTCGGCCTCGAGTTGCTTCAAACCGGGAAGATTCGTGGCGAGATTGTTCGATTCGATGATTGGGAACAACGCGAGGTCGGCAGCGTCGCCGCTCTCAAAGACAGATTTTCAATCCAGCAATTGACCTTCCCGGCGCAAAGCGGCGACAAAAACACACTGCGGATAGGCGTGGTCTTGCTCGCGCCGAAATAACTGTCACGCCG
>DATEMG010000599.1:0-11528 GCA_035275805.1 Blastocatellia bacterium | reverse complement strand
TATACCCAGCTCCATATCCATACCCAGCTCCATATCCATACCCGCCTCCATACCCATACCCAGACGGGCAGGAGACCCCCGTAGTCGTAACCGGACACGAAACGACCGGAGCCGGGGCCGGACATGAGATCACCGGGGCCGGGGCCGGACACGAAATGACCGGGGCCGGAGCCGGACACGAAATGACCGGGGCCGGGGCCGGACACGAAATCACAGGAGCCGGAGCCGGGCAGCACACCGGCCGCACCATTATCGGCCTCGGACAGCAATCATCATCGTCATCATCCGCTAACACGCGTGTCTGTAATCCGGCCATCGTCATCATCAGAGACAACGCCAGCCCGATAAAGACAGGGTACTTCATTCTACTCGTCATAATTTACCTCCATCGATCTGACAGATTCACTGGAGGTGATGAGCATGCGTCGCCGAGTAGAGACTATGATCTCGCATCTGATATTTTTGGCCGGCCGTTCGTTGCGACGCGAGGCGGGTCGTCGATTTGCATTGGCGTCAGCGGCGAGTGAATTTGATCGTCGGTGGCGCGTTGCAGGTCGTTTATGCCGCCCCTATTCAGGCGTTTCAACTCCGGTTCAGCGCTATGCGGTAAGACTACTCGGGATTACACTTTCATCACCGCCTGCGGTACGCCGCCGCCACCCGCCGTTTACCGCTTGTGGAGGCGGTTAAATTGCTTCTGGCTTATCAAGGGCCCTAAATGCCACCCAACTGCCAGCAAGCCCGGCGCCAATCGCCTATAGGCGCCTGTCAATATCCCGAATAGCCATTTTTGCAGCACACCCGACGCCCACTCCATACAGGCGGCTGTATCACTTCATGTACAAAGCCGCTCTCACGGACTCTGTGTTTTGTCTGAATGCGCCGAAGTATAGGCGCTATGCCGAGAACCGCTCGCAATAGCCGACGAACTCGCGCGCCAGTTCCAGCGCGGCCTGCGCCGACGCCTCATCGGCGCCGCCCGACCTCAAATTCTCGAAAGTGTTCCAGAGGTCATTCCAAGAACCGCCCGTCTGGCCGGATAAAACAAAGAGATTCTCGAACTCCCACAACGCCTCCAGCGAAGTGAACGGGTCTACAAACCGCTGATAGAGCGGGACGCGCGCGGCGGCGGCGGCGGCCTCGTAGGCTTCGATCAACGCCTGTTCGAAATTGCCGTGATGTACGTAGGCGGCCGCCTGTTGGAGCCGTTCGTGGGCCGTCGCGAAGACCGGGACCACTTCGGCGATGGTCGTCCCCGCGCATTCGCCACGAACACCCGAACGCACGGTGAAGCGTTCATTCTCGTGGCCGTAATCGTCGTAGAACTGCGGGTCGTCTTCGAAAGCCGGAATGGCCCGCAGCGGCTCCAGCGCTTCTTTCACCCGCTGATCGCCGATGCGCGCGATGAATGAATTGAAATCCTCGCCGGACTCCGAATGTTCACGATGCAAACTGAAAAGCGCCTCGACGACTTTGATTGCGTTGCGCGCCGGAAACTTGCCCATCACCTTCGCGGCTTGCGATCCTCTGTGATTGGCATGATTGGCCTGGCCGCCGAGGAATAGCAGATGCGCGGGAATGTTGCGCCCGTCATGCGTCATCGCAGCCGCGTGGAAGCCGACGTTGGCCACGGCGTGCTGGGCGCAGCCGTTCGGGCAGCCGGAGATTTTGATCCGCAGGTCGCGGTTGGCTTCACGATAAGCCGCAAGCCTGCCGTCGAAGAAAGCCTCGGAGATAGCGCTGCCCAAGCCTTTCGCCGATGCGATGCCCAGGCGGCAGGTGTCGGCTCCGGGGCAAGCCGTCACGTCGGCGACCGTCTCAGCGCCCGCGGCGCCGAGCGAAATCCGCCGCAACGCCTTGTAGAGCTCGGGCAGGTCCTCGGCGCGAACCCAGGGCAGGAAAAGATTCTGTTCAATCGAGACTCGCAATCGGGCGGCGGAGAAGCGCCGCGCCACGTCGGCCAACGCCCGCGCGTTGTCTGCGGTGATGTCACCCAGCTTCGTGCGGACGTGGACCCCGCGCAGCCCGGCGATGCGGTGCTCGATGACTGAGTCGCGCGCCCACTGCTGGAATTCCGGATCGTCCGCCCACGGGCTGAGCATGTTCAACTGTGGCGTAGCGGCGCCAAACTCCGGCTCGCTCTCTTCTTCGAGGAATTCGGCCACTGGCGGCAGCGGGCCGACGATCTCGCGCTCGGCGTCCACGGCGGCGCGGAACTTCTCCCAACCCATCGTCTGCACCAGGAACTTCATCCGCGCCTTCATCCGCTGTTTCCGCTCCCCGTAGCGGTCGAAGACGCGGACCACGGCGGTCGAGAAATTGAAAAGCTCTTCGACCGGCAGGAAATCGGAGTAGATATGCGCGACCTGCGGGCCGCCGCCCATCCCGCCGCCGACGTAAACACGGAAACCCCGGCGCGTTTCCCCGTTCTCCTCGCGCGCCACGGCGTGGAACCCCAGGTCGTGAAAGGCGAGCGCGGAATGGTCGTCGGCGCAGCCTTCGAAGGCGATCTTGAATTTGCGACCCATGTTCTGGTTGAACTTGTTGCGCACGAAATAGCGGAAGAGCGCCTGCGCGTAAGGGTAAACGTTGAAGACTTCGGTGTGCGAGACGCCGGCGCGATAACAGGCGGTGATGTTGCGCACTGTGTTGCCGCAGGCCTCGCGCGTCGTGACGCCGACTTCGGCCAGGGCGCGGAGCAGCGCTGGCGCTTCTTCCAGTTGCAGGTAATATAGCTGCGCATCCTCGCGGGTCGTGAAGTGTATGAAGCTGCTGGCATAGCGGTCGGCGACGTCGGCCAGTCGCGTCAACTGGTCGGCGGTCAGGTAACCGCCCGGGATCTTGATCCGCTGCATTTGGACGCCCTCCTGCCGCTGCGCGTAAGTGCCGAACTGGAGGCGGAGCTTCTGCATTTTGGTCTCGCCGAGTTCCCCGGCGCGATATTTTTTGATCTGCTGTTCGTAATAAGCCAGCTCGTCATCGACGTAGTCCGGGATGAGCCGGGTTGGCGATTCGGCTGTCTGAATTGAAGTGGCGCTCATAGTCTCCCCTGCGGAAAACCATCCACAAAGGCGGCACAAAGAAGCGCGAAGTTTTTTCTTCTCCTTCGTGTTTCTTCGTGGCGCCTTTGTGGATGGTTTTCATTGTTTCTCCGCGTCGCTCATTGCGACGTGAACGACTCCTGTCTGGCGCCCGTCGCCGAGCGCAAATAAAAACGCCCCGGCTCCTTTTGGAACCGGGGCGCCGCGGGCCTTTTATTGATGCTGTGCTCTCAGGTTTGAATGATTACACGCATTGGCGGCCGGTTCCGATGGAAACGGGACGGACAACAACAACATGCGCAGATCGCGCCGCGCTTCGCGTCAGCCATTTCAGCCGCCGTTGGAATGTAATGGTGAAGATTCACAATTAGCTTTCAGATAAAAGTTATTACTTATGCGGGTTAAACATACCGACAGGCCGGCGGATTGTCAACGCGAACAGCGGCCATTCAGCCTGGCGTTATGGCGGTGTGGCGATATGGAAAGTGTCACAGCATTAATCGTGGCGTTGTTACACCCGCCCTATACTCTTCCAGCTAACTCAGAGCAGGCGCCATTGGGACGGCAATGAACCATGGACATTCACGGATGCGGCAGACCAACGCGAATTATCTGTGGAATCCACCGCATCGGTCTAAATCCGCGGCTTCTATCGCTTCGATCTCGCATGGTTCGATCCGGAATATAACGTGGCCAACAGAGCAACCATAAACGGAGGCAAAATGAAAATCTCGAAAGATGACTTCAAATCAGCCGCATACGAAATTCTTCAGAATGAGGAACAGGCCGAAGCGATCTGGCGGGCTTTGGAAAAACGTACCTCGTCAGACTCTCAATTCAGCCTGGCGCACGTCGCGTATTATTTCGGCGCGATGATCGTGATCTCGGCGATGGGATGGTTTATGAATCTGGGGTGGGAATCGTTTGGTGGATCGGGGATCGCGGCGATTTCGTTAGCTTACGCGATCGGCTTTTTCTTCGCCGGCCGCGCGCTCTGGAACAAAGCGCAAGGCGCCGTGCCGGGAGGGCTGTTGCTTACATTGGCGGCGTGGATGACGCCATTGATCGTTTATGGGATGGAACGCGCGACCGGCGTATGGCCTCAGGATGATCCCGGCGCTTACAGCAATTACTTCGTCTGGGTTAAGGGAAGCTGGTTCGCGATGGAGGTCGCCACGATCCTGGCGAGCGTCGTGTTGCTGAAGTTCTATCGCTTCCCTTTTCTGACTTTCCCCGCCGCCTTTTCGCTCTGGTATATGTCAATGGATCTGACGCCAGTATTGTTCGGCAAAACCGACTTCTCCTGGACTCAGCGGTTATGGGTTTCGCTGGCGTTCGGACTGGCGATGCTTCTGACATCTTTCCTCATCGACTGTCGGACCAAGGGGGACTTCGCTTTCTGGGGCTATCTATTCGGAACGCTGGCTTTCTGGGGCGGGCTGTCGTTGATGAATAGCCAAAGTGAATTATGGAAATTCCTCTATTGTCTGATAAACTTCGGAATGATCTTTCTCTCCGTGCTGCTGAAACGCCGCGTGTTCATCGTATTCGGCGCACTCGGAGTGTTCGGGTACCTCGCGCATCTTTCCGACGTTTTGTTCAGAGACTCCTGGCTGTTCCCATTCGCGCTGAGCGCAATCGGACTGCTGATCATCTACCTCGGCGTTCAATTCCAACGGCGCCAGGCCGCGATCGAACTGGCTGTGATGAGGCTGATACCGGAGAACGCCAGAAGCCTGCTTCCGCAGTACAGGCGCTAAACATTATCGGTCACGCCGCGTGTGATGCAGGGATCGTTACGGTTGACCTTCTGATTTCCATATGCCATATGCGGTATGACATATGTCATATGTCATACCGCATATGGAGGAAAACATAAATGTCGAATTCGATGGCGGAGCCCGGCGCGCTTCGCAAAACCCTGCAAGACGCTTTTGACTTCGCGCAAAGCCAGACGCAATCGCTGCTGCAAAAATATCCATCCGATTACTACCCGATGTACACAGTGAAGGGTAAGTTCGGCCACGACCGCAAACGCTGGACGCACTGGTGCGACGGCTTTTATCCGGGCCTGATGTTCATCTTCGCCGAAGCGACGGGCGACGACGCATGGCTTGACAGGGCCGTCGCTTACGCCACGCCGCTCGAAGAACGTCAATACGACCGCGCCGTTCACGACCTCGGCTTTCTATTCCTTTCGACGCATCTGCGCTGGCTCGGTCTGGGCGGCCCGAAGGAGCGCATCGAGCCGTTGCTGGTTCAGGCCGGCAAGACCATGGCCATGCGGTTTATGGAAAAGGGGCAATATCTGCGCTCCTTCGTCGAACCCGCGTCGCTATTCATAGACATTATGATGAACGTCGGGGTGATCTTTTACGCGGGAATCAAGACGGGCGACGAGCGATTGCTCGACGTCGCGCACAGACATTGCCTGACGACCCGGCGCACGCTGGTACGCGGCGACGGCTCTACGTCGCACGAAGCGATCTTCGATCTCGAAACCGGCCAATGCCTGCGCCAGACGACGCACCAGGGCTACCGAGGCGATTCGTGCTGGAGCCGCGGCCTGGCCTGGTCGCTTTACGGCTTCACGCGTGCGTATTTGCAGACCGGGCGGGCAGAGTATCTGGAGACGGCGATGCTCAATGCCTGTTATTACCTGGAGAATACCCCGCCCCACATTTTGGACGGCGTGACGCCGTGGGATTACGACGCGCCGGAAAGCGGGCCGCTCTCGCGCTCGCAGGTGGACACCTCCGCCTGCGCAATAGCCGCGTCGGGATTGCTCGACCTGGCCGACGTCGCGCCCGACGGCCTGAGGGCGCGGGCCTACCGCGATTTCGCTCTGGCTTCGCTGCGCGCGCTCTCCGAAAAATATCTGGGCAGTCTGACGCCCGGATTCGAAGGCATTCTGAACGGCGGCGTCTACCACATCCACAAAAACCTGGGCGTTCACGAAGCCGTCATGTTCGGCGAATACTTCTTCGTCGAAGCGCTCGACAAGGCGTTGAAGGCGCTGCGCCGTCGCGCGACGCCACAGCAGGCGCCCCCCTATCCCGAAGATTCGCTGCCCGACTGGGCGCGTAAGTGGCAGGACGGCCCGACCGAAGAGGACATGCCGGCGCCGGAGGCCGCTCATTAAGGTGTCAGGTTTCAGGTTTCAGGTTTCAGGTGTTATTCAGTCGCCATAGTCGGCTGAAACCTGAAACCTGAAACCTGAAACCTGAAACCTGAAACCTGAAACCTATGAATGATCGTCCTGTTTCTCTAGTAACCGGCGCCGGGCGCGGCATCGGACGCGGCATCGCCGTCGAGCTTGCGAAGCTCGGCCAGGCCGTAGTCATCAATTACGCCGGTAACGCCGGCGCGGCTGAAGAATGTTTGCGGCTCGTGCGCGAGGCGGGAGGAGACGGAATCACTGCGCGGGCTGACGTTTCCGTCTCGACCGACCGTGAGCGGCTCGTTCAAGAGACGCTAGACGCTTATGGGCGCATCGATCTTCTGGTAAACAACGCCGGCGTCGCGCCAAGCGTGCGGGCAGATTTGCTGGAGGCGAGCGAAGAGTCTTTCGACCGCCTGATCAGCGTCAACTTGAAAGGCCCGTATTTTCTGACGCAACTCGTGGCGCGGCGGATGATTGAGCAGATACGGCGCGAAGGCGTGAGCGCCTTCGGTTTGCCGCGCATAGTCACGGTCACTTCGATCTCGGCATACGCCGCGTCGGTCAATCGCGGCGACTATTGCGTGGCCAAGGCGGGGCTGGCGATGATGACGGCTCTCTACGCCGCGCGTTTGGCCGAATACGGCGTCAACGTTTATGAGGTGCGCCCAGGAGTCATCGCCACCGACATGACCGAAGGCGTAAAGGAAAAATACGACCGGATGATTGATCAGGGCGCCTGGCCCATCCGACGATGGGGACAGCCTGAAGACGTAGGTCGCGCGGTGGCGGCAATCGCGAGGGGCGATTTCCCCTATTCGACTGGCGAAGTCATCAACATAGACGGCGGATTCCATCTACGAACTCTTTAGACCGGTTTGCAATTGCTTATTGGGAAAGATAGCAGTGAATCGAATGAAGTCATGCCAGAAATAGAAACTTCCAGACTCTATTTACGCCAATTCTCCATGTCTGATCTCAATGATCTATCGGTCATTCGTTCCGACCAGGATGTGATGAGGTTCATAGGCGCAGGCCAACCGCATTCCGTGGATCAAGTCAGAGCGGCATTGGAGAATATACTCTCTGTTTGGAATCAACATGGCTTTGGACGCTGGGCCGTTGTTCATAAGCAGGACAAGAAACTGATCGGATGGTGTGGCTTGGCTTTCCTCGATAAAACAGAGGAGATAGAGATCGGTTACGGGATTGCGAAGGAGTATTGGGCCAAAGGCTTTACCACGGAAGCGGCGGCGGCGACCATAAGATTCGGGTTTGAAGAGCTGAAATTGAATCGGATAGTGGCGGTAGCGATGCCAGGGAACATAGCTTCTCGACGAGTGATGGAAAAAATCGGCATGAGGTATGAGAGAACAGGCCATTGGTATGAAGCAGAGTTGGTCTACTATGTCATTTCACAAGACGAGTATGAACAAGGCGCTGGTGTTTATAACCTGAAATGCGAGGTTTGATATGTTCAATCGAAGAGGGTTTGTTAGGACGATGGCGACAGCCTCGTTGGCAAGCCTGTTGGGGAAGTGTCAGGCGAAGGAAGCAGCCGACCTGGCCCCGGACTTACACGAGTTGGATAAAGCGGCGGCGGTTCCGGTATTGAAACTGGACAAGCTGAAGGCGCCGGTGATTATCGAGTCAATCAAACTGCTAAAGAAGGACGAGGAGTACTTCGTCCATGTGCGGTCTAAAGACGGAGCGGAAGGCGTCGCGCTGACCAACCCGCCGCGCGAACAGTACCTGGACAAGATTCTCAAACAACTGGTGATCCCGTTTTTTATAGGTAAGGACGCGCGCGATCTGGAAAACCTGCTCTGGGAACTTTACCGCTGGCAAGGAAACTACAAGCTGTACGGCCTGGCGCTGTGGAGCCCGCAGGCGTGGGTGGAGTTCGCGATCCTCGACATGCTTGGTCGAATTGCGGGCCAGCCAATGGGGGCGTTGCTGGGAGAGGTTTTGCGGCAGGATGTGGCCGTCTACGTGGCCAGCGGGAGGCGTGACACGACGCCGGAACAGGAGGTCGAATACTTGCAAAAACTTGTAGAACAGTCGGGGGCGAAAGCCGTGAAATTCCGCGTGGGGGGAATGATGAGCCGAAAC
This sequence comes from Blastocatellia bacterium, assembly GCA_035275805.1. GTDB lineage: Bacteria > Acidobacteriota > Blastocatellia > RBC074 > RBC074 > JAJVID01. Next base: position 3,215 of record DATEMG010000599.1, on the reverse strand, counting down.
GCGGACTCGATTCCCGGTCGAACGGAGAAGCTGATACCGCTTGTGCGGAAGACGCTCGGGGACGCCATTGACATTCATGCCGATTCCAACAGTTCATACGACGCGTCGCAGGCCATCAAAGTGGGGCGCTTGCTGGAAGAGGTCAAGGCAGTCTATTTCGAGGAGCCATGTCAATTCGACCATCTGGAGGAGACCAAAGTCGTGGCTGACGCCTTAACCATTCCTGTGGCAGGCGGAGAGCAGGAATACAGCGACTGGCGCTTCCGGTGGATGATCGCCAACCGCGGCGTAGATATTGTGCAGCCGGACCTACACTATTACGGAGGGATGATTCGGTCGATACGCGTGGCGCGAATGGCGCAGGTCGCGAAGATACCGACGACCGTGCATATTTCGGGTGGGTTTGGGTTTGTCTACATGTTGCATTTCGCTTCGTGCGTCCCGGATATCGGGCGTTATCAGGAGTACAAGCTGGGGATGGAGAAATACGGAAGCTGGTTCGATTCGCCGATCAAGGTGAAGGACGGAAAGATGTCGGTTCCCAGCGGGCCGGGCGTAGGGATCAAAGATGTGGCGGGATTATTGAAAGAGGCAAAGGAAGCGTAGCGCCAAGTCTACAGACGGCGCCCGCGGACAATTTCATGGAGTCGTTCATGTCGCAATGAGCGACGCCATGAAACGATGGAAACAGACAGGAATTACAAGATTTACAGGATGAGGAGGATGAAAATCAATCCTGTAAATATTGTGAACCCTGTCTATTTTCGGAGGAGGATTAACGGGTGATGAAAGTGATGAGCGTGATTGGAATCCTGCTCTTGCCTCAGGCGTTGAGCGTCGTCTCTATGCCTCAGGCGCAACCTGCCTTGAGGGTCGAGTGCGTCGCCGGCTGCGGCGGACCTCTCGATGGAACCGCGAAAGGGGCTCGGCTGATAGAGCCATTTGGCGTGGCGTTCGACAAACAGGGCAATTGGTATATCTGTGAATACAAGGGGCAAAAGATCACGAAGATAGACACGAAAGGATTCGCCACGCTTTTCGCAGGCAGAGATAACCGAAATCCTGAAGGTTCCGCCCTCGGCCAATTGGAATTCAACGACCCGCATGGGTTGGTGATCAGTAAAGACCAGAAGATGTACGTCGCCGACACGCTGAACCATCGCGCCGTTAAGATTGATTTGAAGACCCGGCGCGCCGCCGTCGTGGCCGGAGTAGGGCGCGCGGGTTATTCCGGCGACGGGGGCCTGGCCGTCGAGGCCACGTTCAATCAGTTTTACGCAGTCGATATAAATCAGGGCGGCGACAAACTCTACATAACCGACCTCGGTAATCGCCGCGTCAGATTGTTGGATTTAAAATCCGGCGTCGTGACCACAATCGCCGGCAACGGCCAGTCGGGCGTTCCGCCCGACGGAGCGGATGCCGCTCAAAGCCCGCTCGTAGATCCGCGCGCCGCCGCCGTGGATTCCAAAGGGAACGTATACATTCTGGAGAGGCGCGGCAATGCGCTTCGCATTGTTGATAAGACCGGCAAGATCCGAACGGTCATCGCTCCCGGGGCAATCGCCGGTGGCAGGGCTCCAGGCTTGAATGGCCCCAAACACTTGTGCGTTGACCTTCAGGACAACTTGATCATCGCCGATACGGAGAACCATTTGATCCTAAAATATGAACCGAAAACTGGCGCGGTCAAGGTCATTGCAGGTTCAGGCGAAAAGGGAGACCGGCTGATTACTGGCGATCCACTCAAAACACAGTTGAATCGCCCTCACGGCGTGTTCGTTCACCCTTCAGGCGCATTATATATCTCGGATAGCTACAATCATCGCGTGTTGAAATTGTCGAACTGATCCACCTCGCAAGGTCACAGCCAAAGCTTTTCCAGAAAGTCTTCATGCCGTGTCGCGACGCCCTGGAAGAATGAAAGAGCGCCACGTAGTAACGACTAAAGTCATTACTACGTGGCTATTTTCTGAGGAGCCGTCACGTCGCGTTGCAACATCCAGAACAATGGAAATAGACAGGATTTACAAGATTAACAGGATGAGGAGGAAGAAAATCAATCCTGTTAATCTTGTAAATCCTGTCTATTTCCTGAGGAGGGGTCTCCCCAAAACGGCGCTTGGGGTAAAATAGGCGCCGTCGATATCAATACTGAAGATGAGCGTCAGATAGACTCCCCGCGCTGCGCGCGGCAGCGGAACAGCTCATCACCAAATCAACTCTGCTGGGATTTCAATTAAGCGCTTCCGGCTGATCTGAAGAGGGGCGAAGCTCTTCAGGCCAGCCTTATCAACCATCAACCAGAGATCTCGGTGAGATCCCAACGGAGGAGGATATTTATGTCTCGCGAACCCCGCTTTCGACTTCCTGGCTTTACCATATACCCTCTACTTGTCTGTCTGATCGCGCTGCTGTGGACGGCGCAGGCCGCCGCGCAGGCCGTGAGCGGCACGATCCTTGGATCGGTCAACGACGGGAGCGGCGGCGCGGTGGCCGGCGTCAAAATCACTTTCACCCATACTCAGACCGGCTTGACGCGTTTCGTCACCAGCGATTCGGAGGGCGAATATGTGGCGCCAAACCTGCCGCCCGGCGTGTACAACATTTCCACCGAAGCGCCTGGATTCAAGAGGCTGTCGCTCGACAATGTGCAGCTCAGCGTTGACCAGAAAGCGCGTGTGGACCTGAAGCTGGAGGTCGGCGCGACGACCGAATCGGTCACCATCGAAGGCTCGACGCCGCTGGTGCAGACCGAAAGCTCGGACCTGAGCGGGACGGTCAACGAGCAACAGATCAAAAACCTGCCGCTCAACGGTCGCAATTTCGTCCAGTTGACGCGCACGCTGCCCGGCGTGCAGCGCGGGATTCCCGGCGCGAACATTGACGGCGCTGGCAGTCTGGCCTGGCGCGCCTCGGCGTCGTTCGCGGCCAACGGAATGCGGACGCGCGACAACAATTTCATGCTCGACGGCGTGGACAACAACGAGATCTGGCTCAACTCCGTCGTCATCTTCCCCAGCGTCGACGCGCTCGAAGAGTTCAAAGTACAGTCCAGCACCTATTCCGCCGAGTTCGGGCGGTCCAGCGGCGGCGTGGTCAATATCCAGATCAAATCGGGCCAGAACGATTTTCACGGCAGCGCCTTCGAATTCCTGCGCAACGACGCGCTCGACGCCAACAACTTTTTCAATAACAAAAATGGGCGCGCCAAA
>DATEMG010000598.1:0-4331 GCA_035275805.1 Blastocatellia bacterium | reverse complement strand
ATCAGTCGGCCGCTTGCTTACGCGCGCGGTACTGTTTTTCATATTGAAGGTATGGAAGAGACAGAGAACGTAAAACAGCCCGACGCCGAACTGGAGTGGAACCTGGAGTCGGCTGAGTTGGCCTACGGCGTGATCGCGCGTTATGTAGAACACGCTCAGGTATCGGGTATCATCATCGCGCTGATGGCGAGCGCGCTAGGCGAAGAGCGGGTCAAATCGATCGCGGCCAGCGAATACTGGCAGAGTTACATGGCCAGCAAACACTCGATCGCCGAAGCCAAGCCGGACGTCGAACGGCTGACGGCGTTGATCGAGCGGATGCGTGAAGAATCGAAGGGAGTTGAGTGAAAGCTATGGCGAATTACGGAGTAATAACCGTCGAAGAGTTGAAGTCCAGGCTAGACGCGGGCCAGAGTTTCCGCCTGATTGACGTGCGCGAGCCGTCGGAACACATGGCGGCGAAGATCGAAGGCTCTGAACTGAAACCTCTGGGGCAGATCCCGAATTGGGCGAACGAACTCGCCGACAAGGGCGAAGAGATCGTCCTGCATTGCCACCACGGGATGCGTTCCGACCGCGCCTGCCAATACCTGGCGGCGCAGGGCTTCACCAACGTCAAAAACCTGATCGGCGGCATTGACGAATGGTCGTTGAAGGTTGACCCGTCAGTCCCGCGCTATTGATTGATAAATGAAATTACAAAAAACCAGACTCACGATTTTGGGTTTGTGGCTAGGCGCCATGGCCTTTTTCAGCTTCGTGGTCGCCCCTTCGGCCTTCGCCGTGCTGCAACAGCGGCAACTCGCCGGCGCGCTGGTGTCGCGGACTCTCGGCGCGCTCGAAATCATCGGCATTATCGCCGGCGCGATTTTGATCGCCCTCCTGTTTTTTTCGAGGGAGCGCGACAGGGCGTTTCTCTACGAATTGATAGCGCTCGCGCTGATGACAGTCTCGATGCTCGTGTCGCATTTCGTCGTGTCGAGGCGGATACATGATTTGCGCATGGGCCTCGGAGAGATCGCGCAACTCGCGGCCAACGACCCGGCGCGCGTCGAGTTCGACAGGCTGCATCAATATTCGGTCTGGCTGATGGGGTTCGACATCCTCGGGGCGATCGCGCTGATCGTATACCTGGCGAGACGCAATGCTTAACCCCGATCGCTTGAGTTTTGAATTTGAAGCCGGCGCAGACAAACCGCGCCTGGACGAATTCGTCGCGACTCGACTTCCCAAAATCAGTCTCACGCGCATCCGCCGCCTGATCGCCGAAGGCGACGTCCTCCTCAACGACGAAAGATCGCTCAAAGGCGTCCGGCTGCAGCCGGGCGACAGGGTTTTGGTGAAAATCTTCGCCGCCGAAAAATCTTCGGCTACCCCCGAACCGATCCCGCTGGACATTCTCTTCGAAGACGAACACATCATCGCCGTCAACAAACCCGTCGGGCTGCTCGCGCACCCGTCGAACACTGAGAAATCTGGTACGCTGACGAACGCGCTGGCCTATCATTTCTGGCGCGCCGCCGGCTCGCCGATCCGCCCCGGCCTGATTCACCGCCTCGACCGCAACACTTCGGGAGTGATGGTCATCGCCAAGACGCCGCGCGCGCACCGCACGCTCTCGAAACATTTCCGCGAGCGACGGGTGAAGAAGTTCTACCTGGCGCTCCTCAGCGGGCGCATGGAAAAAGATTCCGGCGAGGTCGACGCGCCCATCGGCAGCGATCCGAAAGTCTGGCCGCACTGGCGCGTGACGCCGGAGGGCGAAGGCGGCAAACCGGCGCAGACGCTCTATCGCGTCAAACGCAGGTTTAAAGCTCACACGCTCGTCGAGTTGGAACCTCTCACCGGGCGCACGCACCAACTGCGGATTCACTGCAATCTGATCGGACACCCGATCGTCGGCGACCCGATCTACGCTTCGACGGTCGATCCGCTTGCGGCGAAACACAAATTGAAACAACACCTGCTGCACGCGGCGCGCCTGGTCTTTCGTCATCCCGCGACCGGCAAGGAGATGAACCTGGAAGCGGCCTTGCCGCAGGCGATGGCCGACCTGATGTCGGAGCTATGAATCACGACATAATTATTATCGGCGGCGGCCCGGCCGGGATGAGCGCCCTGATCTGGTGTCATTCTCTTGGTCTGCGCGGCGTGTTGTACGAACAGTCGCCGGAACTGGGCGGTCAGATGCTGGAGATGTTTCATCGCGTACTCGATTACCCGGGGCTGATCGCGGAGAACGGACGTGAGTTGCGCGATCATTTCGCCGCGCAGCTCGATCTGCTGCAATTGGATTATCGAACGGGTCGCAAGATAGAAGAAGTCGATCTGATCCGTCGCCGCGCGCGATGCGACGGGGAGTGGCTGCAAGGCCGCGGCGTCATTATTGCGACCGGCGCCCGCAAACGCAGGCTGGGCATTCCCGGCGAAGAGAGATTCGAGCTTCGCGGCGTCAGCTTCTCGGCCACCCGCGACCACAGCCTCTACGCGGGCAAAAAAGTCGCGGTCATCGGCGGCGGCGACTCAGCAGTGCAGAATAGTTTGCTCCTCGCCCGCATCTGCCCTGGCGTCACGCTCATTCACCGTTCGGATAGATACCGCGCGCGCCCGGATTGGCTCGAACAGGCGAGGGAAAATCCTCGCATCACAATTATCGACAACGCCGAAGCCACAGCCATCGAAGGCGGCGAGCTCGTCGAACGACTTATCATCGAAGACACGCGCACGGGCGCCATCAAAACTATCGAGACCGAAGGCGTCTTCATACGCGTGGGCGTTTCTCCGAACACCGAGGTGTTTCGCGGCCAGGTCGAGATGGACGAAGCGGGCTTCATCGAGGCGGATCAGCGCCAACGGACTTCAGTTGAAATGGTCTACGCGGTAGGAGACGTCTGCCACCCCGCGTCTTTGAGCGTGGCGACCGCCGTTGGACAGGGCGCTATTGCGGCCAAAGTCATTGCCATGGCGATACAGGGATAGATTTCGATATATTGGCCAGGACGCCGGCATAGAGCGGTTTGCAATTGCGTGTACGGAACTGTTGTGGCGCGAGTTGTTTACTCGCGCTTGTTTCCTGATCGGACAGGGCCACAAACAGGGCGATTAAACAAATCGCCCCACACCATAGATGCATTTGCTATCCGATCTAAGCAAGCGGTTACGTCATATTCTTCAAAGCGCCGGCGGATTTGCTCATCTAACGGCAGCGGCGGCGATGGAATCCTCGATTACGGTATGACGCAAGGGAGAATCGAACGCCGGCTGCAGGAATTTCTCGAACACTTGCGCGCCGATCTTATGACCAATCACAAGGCCGTCCCTGCTGGAACTGCGGAAGTGAACTCCGGCGTAAATGCGTGAGTCGGCGGATTCCTGCGCCGCCTGCGAGAAGCTCTTAAACGAACGCTTGATGCCCGGATACGGCCTGGCGCTCGTCATGGTGAAGCTGAACTGGTCGGTCCCGAAGTAGCGGGCCAATATCTCGGCCCAGGCTGCGCACAGGACGGCGTGGAGCGATGGATATTCCGGATGGCTCGGCGTCTCGAGGTACGAATTCCACGTCGGGTCGCCGGCGGTTTGCGGGTTGCCGTCATATGCCCCGTAACGAATGGCGGTCACCGGACGCCAGAAGTTGTAGCGGTACTTGACGCCGTAGCCGGTGATCAGACAATCAGCGCTGGCAAGATGGAGCAAAGCGAAAAGGCGCGCGCTGTCCCATAGGTTGAGCTTCCGCGTGACGGCCAGATCTCTTGCCAGACGGATGTGAACACCCGGCGAGGGTTCATACCAGAAGCGCGCGATCTCGCTCTGCTCGGCGGAGCGCGTTTTGCTGTCGGCCCCGCCGAGGCTTTTGACCTCGTTGTAATCAGCCACGTACTCGGCGCTGCCCAGGTTGAAGTAAGCCGGCCGGGGCAGTTCAAACTGTGCGCCACTGGTCATCGTAAAAGGCTTAACTTTGCCGAAGCTCACGCCGACGGCCTTCGCGAATGCGGGCGGCGTCGGGCGCCAGACGCCCAGGGCCGCGCCGGGTTTGTAAGGCCTGACAACATCTGAGCCATCATCGGCGCGCCGCGCGAGTATCGCGGCCGCCGCCATTCGGCCGGCGCCGACGCCATCGGTCTTGGCACGGCCATCGGGGATGGCCGCCAGCGCCGACGCGAGCGCGGCGTCTAGCGCGGCCTTTTGATTCGGGATTCTGACGATCAGGACGCCGTGGGCCGCCGCCGCGATCGCGGCTTCGAGCGAAGCGCCGCGCGGCGCGACGGCGTTGTAGGCGTAAGGCTCATAGCGGCGCTCAATGGCGTTGAGCGCGTCATGCATAGCCAGGTGGG
>DATEMG010000597.1:0-9117 GCA_035275805.1 Blastocatellia bacterium | reverse complement strand
CGGGCGGAGGCATACGTCGACGGCCAGCTCGTGACCGAAGCCGTCATCTCATCCGCGCTGGCGGACAGGCAGAAATAAAGAGAGTGGGGAGTGGGGAGAGGGCAACGGAGGAAAAGGGGCCACTCCCCACTCCTCACTCTCCACTCCCTATTCTTCATATGATTCATCCAACAGCAATTATAAGTTCACTCGCGCGACTCGGCGCGAATGTTCTGGTCGGCCCCTATTCGATCATCGGCGACCACGTCACTATTCATGACGGCGCGGAGATCGCCGGACACGTCGTTATCGAAGGCCCTTGCGAGATCGGCGAGGGCACGCGAATCTACCCATTCGCCTCGATCGGACAGCCGCCGCAGGACCTGAAGTTCAAGGGCGAGGAGACGCGCCTCGTGGTAGGACGGCGCAACGTCATCCGCGAATGCGTGACGATGAACCGCGGCACGGCGGGCGGCGGCGCGCTGACCTCGGTCGGCGACGACAACCTCTTCATGGCCCAATCCCACGTCGCCCATGACTGCATAGTCGGATCGGGCAATGTGTTCGCCAACAGCTCCGCGCTCGCCGGGCACGTTACGGTCGGCGATCACACTACGCTCGGCGCCTATGTGGGCGTGCATCAATTCTGCCGAGTCGGCGATCACGCCTTCATCGGCGGGTATTCAAAGGTGGTCAAAGACGCGCTGCCTTACGCGCGCACCGACGGCATGGAGGCGAAATGCTATGGCGTGAATACGATGGGTTTGCGCCGCAAGGGGTTCTCCAACGAAATTATTCGCCACATACAGCAGGCCTTTCGTCTGCTGCTGGCCTCAAGCCTCAATACGGCGCAGGCGCTAGAACGCATCAAAGCCGAAATGCGCGGCGTCCCTGAAATTGATTACCTGATCAATTTCATCGAAACATCGGATCGAGGCGTAACCAAATAGCTGGAGTTGGGAGTAGGGAATGGGGAGTGGGGAGTGGGGAGTGGGATAGCGCCCTGATACTGCTGGCAAACTCCCCAATTCCTGAGCGCCGGAGGCGCGGAATATTTATAGAACGCGTTACGCGATAGATCTCCCAGCTCCGTAGGAGCTGGGAAGAATTGCCAGCCGAGTTCTATAAACATCGCGCTCCTACGGAGCTAAGAGCCGAGAGGCTCACTTTCTGAGTTTGCCAGCAGTATCGCATCCACTCCCCACTCCCGATAATTTTCCGCAGGAGGATTTATGGGACTGGATTTGCGAAAGCTCGAGGACCTGAAGGAAAAGATGCAAGTCGAGGAAGACTTCGCGGTCATCTGGAAGTTTTTCTTTGATAATTTCGGCGAGAACCCGGAGTTCATGGCGTTGGGCGCGCAAGCAGACGAGGAGATGCGCCAGTTCCTCGAGCCCATCCTGGAAAGCATCTGCAAACAGTTGGTCAACCGCGAAGTGATGGCCGCGCAGTTCATCCTGACCGAGCTCCCCGATCAGAAGTTTTATCACGGCCCCTGTCTGACCGACGCGGGCATCGCCGTCGTATTCTATTTCGATGATTTGAAGATGGGGATGTTTTCGCTGACGCCCGGACTCGGATCTGGGCTGGTCCATTACGGGCGATTTTCGACGATCCCGGCGGCGGGCAAAAATTCTTTTCTCGTGCAATCGAAGAGCAATACTTCACATTGACCGTAGTCAAAGTGTTCGAGCTAAAGTTTCTACTTGCGCTGCGGCGTTGAATCATTCTTTTCTCGTGCAATCGAAGAACTCAAAGCTGGAATTTCATCCTCTGACGCCGGAGCGCTGGCGCGATTTTGAAAATCTCTTCGGCGAACGCGGCGCATGCGGAGGGTGTTGGTGTATGTGGTCCCGCCTTTCGCGTTCGCAGTATGAAACGCAGAAGGGCGCCAAGAACAAAAGCGCAATGAAGAAGTTGGTTGACGGCGGACGGGCGCCAGGAATCATCGCCTATCAAAACGGCCAGCCGATCGGATGGTGTTCGGTCGCGCCTCGCGAAGAGTTTTTACGGCTTGAACGTTCGAGAATTTTGAAGCCGGTTGATGAACAAGCTGTCTGGTCGGTCGTATGCTTCTTCGTCGCGAAGGAACATCGTGGTGGCGGCCTTTCGGCGAATTTGCTCAAGGCTGCGATCGATTTCGTTCGGGAACGTGGCGGGCGAATCGTCGAGGGCTATCCTGTCGAGCCGAAGGGGAAACAGGCTGACGCTTTTGTGTGGACTGGATTGGCTTCGGCTTTCGTCAAGGCGGGATTCAAGGAAGTCGAGAGGCGGTCGGAGACGAGGCCGATTATGCGTTATGAAATTAAGCGGAAAAGCAATTTCAAAGCTTGAACTAACCGAGCTTTTTAGAAAGCTCGGCGCTGAGGATCCCGAATCATGGGCGAGTTCGCAGGTTGAAGAAGGGATCAATCAACTCGGTCGCTTTCTCTTCCTCCGCCAAGCCTGGCGCGAAATTATCAGCGAAGACGATCAATCCTGGATACAGGACAATATCAGTCAGTCCGAACAGTATCCTGGAGCCCCATGCTCAGGCATTGGCCCGGCATTACAGCGGCTTTTGGATAAAGGCGCCGATCCTCAAGACATCACGGATGTTGTTCGTATAATGCAGTACCAACTCCTCTTCAGCCTCTGCTATTTACTTGGCGACCCTGGAGACCTTGAGCCGGAAGTGGAGCGCATTGCTTGGGCGCTTGTACAGATTGACAGCGATACAGGTGAGATTGTGGATGAAATATGCGCTTTGCACGAATCGGCGCTGGAGACTGATCCGACGAGGCGAGAAATGAGGCCGAGGGCTTCTTCAGGGTCCGAATGATGAAGTACGGTTTAATAGCAGGCAACGGTCGTTTCCCATTCCTTGTGCTCGAAGGAGCGCGCAGAGAGGGCGTCGAGATGATCGTCGCCGCGATCAAGGAAGAGACCGATCCCGCCATTGAAAATCTCGCCCGCACGGTCGAATGGGTCAGCGTCGGGCATCTGGGCAAGCTCATCAAGTTCTTCAAGCGCGAAGGCGTGACGCGCGCGATAATGGCCGGGCAGGTCAAGCACGTTCAGATTTTCAAGCTCAACGCGCTGCCCGACCTGCGGATGGCGCGGATGCTGGCCCGGTTGAAGCGTCGCAACACCGACGCGCTGATCGGCGCCGTCGCCGACGAATTGGAGTCCGAAGGCGTTATGCTGATCGATTCGACGACTTTTCTTCAGCCTCTGCTGGCGCGCGAAGGCGTTTTGACCCGCCGCGCCCCGAACAAACGCGAGATGGCAGACATCGAGTACGGGCTGAATGTCGCTACGGAACTGGCTCGGCTCGACCTGGGCCAGACCATCGTCGTCAAAAGTGAGGCCGTGGTCGCGCTCGAAGCGATGGAAGGCACCGACGCCACGATCCGCCGCGCGTCCGAACTGGTTCGCGGACGCCCGATAACAGTAGTCAAAGTAGCGAAGCCCAATCAGGACATGCGGTTCGACGTGCCGGTCATTGGGTTGAACACAGTCGAGACGTTGCGCGCCTGTAACGTTACGGCGATGTCGATCACGGCGGACAAGACCCTGATCTTCGACCGCGACGAAACGATCACCGCAGCCGACCGAAACCGCGTCGCCATCGTTGCGCGATAATCTATTGCCTCGTCGCGGCCTGATGGCATAGCATACGTCCGCCTCGGATTTACAGCTTTTTTCACCCGCGTGAAGAATAGTTTCAGCCACAGAGGGCACAGAGGGCACAGAGGGGATTTAATGACTTCTCTGTGTTCTGCGGTGACCTCTGTGGCTATTAGTCCAAGTGAAAACTGCCATAGTCTTTCAACCGTCCGAAGCCTGCTGGCGTCCGAAATTTTATGTCACAAGCCTGGGTAATCTGGCTGATCATCGCCGCCATCTTTGTCATCGCTGAGGTCTTCACGTCCGGATTCTTCCTGCTCTGGTTCGGGGTCGGGGCGCTGGCCGCCGCAATCATGGCGATGGTCGGCGTCAGCAGCCTCGCCGCGCAGACGCTGGTCTTTCTGGCCGTCTCAGTCGCGCTGGTTGTCGCCTCGCGGACGATCTTTGAGAAATTCTTCGATCGCCCGGCGGATAGGAACCGGCTGAGGTCCGGGATAGAAACGATCGTCGGTCAGGTCGGCACGGTGGTCGAATCGAGCCGCGGCGCGCTCAACGAAGGCGCAGTCAGAGTCTACGGCTCGGTCTGGACGGCCTTTCCCGCCGAGGGCGAGTGGCCCTTGCGGGAAGGCGATTCGGTTGCCGTCGAACGTATTGAAGGGAACGCGATTTACGTGCGGCGAACGGCTCTGCGGGCCCGCCCATTCGCCGAGATTTCGGAGGAATAATCAAATGGATGAAATAATGGGGTATCTGGCTCTGTTGGCCGGCCTGGTGGTGGTTGGTACGGTGATGGTCTTAGCCGCAAAAGCGATACGCATCGTGCCGCAGGCGACGGTTTTGTTGATCGAACGTCTGGGCAAATTCAGCCATGTGGCCTCAGGCGGGCTGAATTTCCTCACGCCGGTTCTTGATCGCCCGCGTGGGGTCAATTGGTCGGGGGTTCGTCCCGGGACGACTGCAATCGATATGCGTGAACAGTTCACTGACTTGGCGCCGCAGCCAGTGATCACCCGCGACAACGTAACTATCATGGTCGACAGCGTCATATATTGGCAGATCACTGACCCGGTCAAAGCCGTTTACGAAGTCAACGACCTGGTCGGCGGCATCGTTCAATTAACGATCACCGCGATGCGAAACGTGATCGGCGAACTCGACCTCGATCACGCGCTCAGTTCGCGTGACACGATCAACAGCAAGCTCCGCGTGATGCTCGACGACGCCACCCATAAATGGGGGGTCAAAGTCACCCGCGTCGAATTGAAGAACATCACCCCACCCGAAGACGTGCGCGTCACGATGGAGAAACAGATGACCGCCGAGCGAAACCGCCGCGCGGTCGTCTTGCAGGCCGACGGCGAGAAGCAGGCCGCGATCACTCGCGCCGAGGGCGAGAAGCAGGCCGCGATCACGCGCGCCGAAGGCGAGAAGCAGGCCGCGATCCTGCAGGCCGAAGGTCAGGCCCAGGCCCGCTTGACCGCCGCCGCCGCCGAGGCCGAATCCATTCGCCACATCGCCGTGGGCATAACAAACGGTCAAGGCAATCCGGCGCAGTACCTGATTATGATGAAGTACATCGAATCGCTGAGAGAGATGGCGCGTTCGAGCAACTCGAAGGTCATCTTCATGCCGGTCGAAACCAGCAGCGTGCTTTCGAGTATCGGGGCGTTCAAAGAGATCTTCGGCGATCAGGAACCGGCGCCCGTCCAGCAGAGATTGAGGCAGTAAAGAATTCCAGGTTTCAGGTTTCAGGTTTCAGGTTTCAGTTAGGGGCGATCCCTGACACCTGACACCTGACACCTGATCAACTTCGCGTATTTTTCGGGAAACGCTCTTGCGCGCCCCTCGCGGTTCATCACGATGTGACGCGTCTCGCCTTCGGCCAGCAGCGCCCCGTCGTCCGCTCGCAGAACTTCATAAGCAAATCTTATGGCGCGGCTACGCAACTCGACGACCCGCGTGCGCACGATGACCTCGTCATCGTACCGGGCCGGAGCGCGATACTTCACCTGGGCCTCGGTGACCGGCAGAAACGCGTCGGCCCCTGTTTCCATGTCGCGGTAATTAAACCCGTAATCGCGGCAAAGTTCGACCCGCCCGACCTCGAACCAGATCAGATAATTCGAGTGATAAACGACGCCGGCCTGATCGGTCTCGGCGTAACGGACGCGCAGCCGCGTCTCGCTCCATGTGTGGTCTTTGGCTTCGTTCATTAAAGCGCAGCGTCTCCGTGAATCCTTTTCTAAGGCATTGCTCGTAATCGTGAAGTGGCCCGCATTGTTTAACCCGAAAGAAGGTTTGTGTCAAAATTAGTTGACTTCTCGCGTTTGCGCAGGCAAATCTATCGTCCTATGGAACAACGGTCAGCAGGGCAGCCGGCAGCTAATCCGAACCGCGCTCATCTGGAAAAACTCGTTCGGGAACTCCGCGAATTGGAGGACCTCTTACGACAGGGTGGCGGCGCGGACAAGATCGAACGCCAACATGGTCAGGGCAAACTGACGGCGCGCGAACGCGTCGCTCGCTTGCTCGATCCGGGCGCGAGGTTTCAGGAAGTCGGCCTGCTCGTCGCATATGATGAATACGACGGCCAGGCGCCGGCCGCCGGCGTCGTCACCGGCTTCGGCCTGGTCGCCGGTCGCGAGGTCGTGGTCGTGGCGAATGACGCCACTGTCAAAGCCGGGTCGTGGTGGCCTGAGACGATCAAGAAGATGCTCCGCGCTCAGGAGATCGCCATGCGGTGCCGCACCCCGATCGTCTACCTGGTCGATTCGGCGGGGGTGAACCTGCCTTATCAGGGCGGCGTCTTTCCGGGGCAATACGGCGCGGCGCGGATTTTCTATTACAATTCGGTCATGCGCCGCTACCTGAAAGTCCCGCAGATCGCGGCTGTGATGGGACAGTGCGTCGCTGGCGGGGCTTATCTGCCGGCGCTTTCGGACGTGATCCTGATGGTCGAGGGCACGTCGTTTATGGGGTTGGGCGGGCCGAATCTGGTCAAAGGCGCGACGGGGCAGAAGGTCTCGAGCGAGACGCTGGGCGGCGCGCGGATGCACAATGCGATTTCGGGCGTCGCGCACTACCGTTCTAAAAACGACGAAGAGTGCATCGATAAAATCCGCGAGATCATTTCCGAACTGCCCGCGAAGACGGCGACGCGCGTGAGCGTAGTCGAAGCCAGCGAATCGGCGCGCCCCTCGATTGATCTTTACGACGTTCTTCCCGCCGACCACCGCGCGCCGTACGACGCGCGAGAGATGCTCAATTGCATTTTGGACCGGGGAAGCCTCGACGAATTTCAGGCCGATTACGCGAAAGAGATGATCGTCGGCCACGCCCGAGTGCGCGGCGTGAGCGTCGGCGTCATAGCCAACAACCGCGGCTTCGTCCCCGGCGAGCCTGGCAAAGCGCCGCGGATAGGCGGAATCATTTACACCGAAAGCGCCGAAAAGACGGCCTATTTCATCGAGACCTGCAACCGCCACGGAACGCCTCTGCTCTTCATTCAGGACGTTTCCGGGTTTATGGTCGGCGTCGAGGCCGAACAATCGGGCATAATTCGCGCGGGGGCGCGCTTCGTCGAAGCGATGGCCACCGCGACCGTTCCGAAGATCGTATTAACGGTCAACCACGCCAGCGGCGCCGGATATTATGCGATGGCCGGGCAAGGCTTCGATCCCGATTTCATCTTCACTCTGCCGACCGGGCGGATGGCTGTGATGGAAGGCGAATCGGCGGTAATGGCGCTTTTTTCGGCCCAGTTGGACAAATTGAAGGAGCAGGGCAAAGAGCCTGACGAAAAATTGCGCGCCGAGATGAATCGCGTGCGCGCCGAATACGAACGGCAACTCGACGCCCGCTTCGCCGCCGCGCGCGGATTTGTTGACGCAGTTTTAACACCAGAAGAAGCGCGGTCCGCGTTAGAATTAGCCCTGCGGACGGCGCTGAATAACCCCGGCCCTCATCTCGGACAATTTGTTTTCTAATTTGCGCGATGTCGCGCGTCAGCAAGCGTTTCTAATCTGGCACGGCGCCATACGCGTAGGCAAGTATTAGCCCAAGGACGGAGTCGCTTGATTACGCGCGTAGTACTGTTAATATTTGTGGAACTTTGATCGCCGTTAGCTTTAGGAGGAAACACTTTGATTGAACTTTACTTGATGCGTCACGGAATCGCCGCCGACCTCGGTGAGGCTGGTGTGGTCAAAGACGCCGACCGGCCTCTCACCCCAGAAGGGCGCGAGAAGATGAAGTTGGCCGCCGTAGGCTTGCGCAAGGCCGGGATGAAATTCAATCTGATTCTGACCAGCCCGCTGCTGCGATCCCGCCAAACCGCCGAAGTGGTCGCCGACGCTTTGGAATTGCAGCATAAAGTCAGGACCATTGAGTCGCTGGCGCCCGGCAAAGCCTTTATCGAGGGCGAGGGCCGCCATGCCGAAATCTTCCTCGAACTCGGCGCCTATCAGTTCGACCGCGCGCTGCTTGTGGGCCACATGCCCGACCTGGCAGAACTGGCATCATTTTTGCTTACCGGGAACCGCAACCTCAACATCGAATTCAAGAAAGGTTCGATATGCGCTATTGAAGTGTCGAGTCTGCCGCCCCGCGGCCCAGGTTTGTTGCGGTGGATGCTGACGCCGAAGCACATGCGCATGTTCGGAAAGTGAGTATTATGAACCCCTGGCACGACGTGGAGCTTGGCGACCAGGCGCCTGAAATTTTCAACTGCATCATCGAAATTCCAATCGGCTCGAAGGTCAAATACGAGCTGGACAAGAAGACCGGCCTGCTGCGCGTCGACCGCGTGCTGTTCAGCGCCGTTCATTACCCGGCAAATTATGGCTTCCTGCCCCAGACCTACTGCGACGACAACGACCCGCTCGACGTGCTTGTGCTCGGCCAGGTCGAGGTCGCGCCGCTCTGCATAATGCGCGCCAAGACCATCGGCGTCATGCAGATGATCGACCAGAACGAAGAAGACGATAAGATCATCGCCGTCCATTACGACGACCCCGAATACCGCGAATACCGCGACATCTCCGAACTGCCCGAATACCGGCTGAAAGCGGTCAAGAGATTTTTCGAGGATTACAAGGCGCTCGAAAACAAACAGGTCAAGGTCGAACGCTTCATGGGGCGCTACGACGCGCTCAACATCATCGAACAGAGCGTCAAGCTTTACGCCGACTTGAAGCCGCAATTAATCGGAACATAAGCGCTCTGCTAACTAAGCTCGACTTTATCCATTTGCCTGTCTTCCCGGTCGCGGAGCGACCACGTGAGATTAGCCCGGCTTTTCAAAGCTCGTCATTACCCAAATTTCAACGCGAGGCGGCGAATGCGTTTCACCGTACGGATTTATTCTTAGTCGCGGAGCGACGGTTGAGATAAGTTAATCCCAGTCTTGGGTTGGAAATGGGTCGTCAGAACTTCATTGAAGAGTAGAATTAAGTTGCTACACAAAAACTACTCCGATGAAGGACGACCCAATGCCAAGCATAATTGACCAACTGACAGAAATCTACGTGT
>DATEMG010000596.1:0-8055 GCA_035275805.1 Blastocatellia bacterium | reverse complement strand
CCCTCCTCCTAATGCAATCTGGATTTTATCCATAAATTAACTGACCGGACGGTCAGCTATCTCTAAAAAAATTTAGCGGCTTAGATAGAATCTGCCGCCAGCGCCTGAAATCGTCCGCCGGTTAAATAATCAAGCACAATTCTTTCGCAGCGACGGCGATAGTCGTCGAATGTGCCTTCTGAAGAGAAGAACCATTGAAGCATAAGTCCGTCAACCAGCGCGCGCATCATTGCGCTGGCCTCCTCCAAATCCACTTGGCGGAATACTCCCGCATTCATTCCGGCCTCTATCACCTCGCGGTTGTGACCGCAGCAGCCGTCGTAAAACTTCGCGTTCAAGTCGTGAAAACGCTTGTTGCGTGTGCCTATGCTGACAAAGTCGGAATAGGCCAGGAAGAACTGGCGGCTCTCCTGAGCGTTGGCGAAGATGGTTCCGATCAAGGCCCCCACCTTTTCGACCGGGTCCTCGACGTCCGCGATCGCCTGCCCAATGCGTATGTCGAACTGATTAACCATCCACTCAAGCGCGCCCAGAAAGAGGTCTTCCTTCGTGGCAAAGTAATAAAGCGTCGAGCCTTTACTTACGCCGGCGCGTTTCGCAATGTCCTGAAGAGTAACGGCCGAATAGCCCTTCTCGGCGACCTCATAATATGTCGCCTTTATCAGCTCCTCACGCCTTTGATCTTCATATTCTTGAACGAATTGTTTCGCTGCCATTCGATCAGATGCCCTGTAGTAAGATTCTACAATCTCGACCGACCGGTCAGTTTATACATTTTATACAAGCATCCTGTCAATGATTTTTTATCTATGACGCGTCGGGGGAAATTTTAGGAAAGGTTGCTTTGATGAGTCGCTGTTCGATTGCCTGGTTATAGAGTTGGGCATAGACGAACCGCAGTATACATGTGAACATCATGATTTCACTATCAATGGATCAGGATGATGGTGAATGGTGAAATGCCATGAACGGGAAGGCTAAGAGAGCAAAGACATCAGGCGCCTCGGGCTGGATGACCGGGGGCGGTGAGATGGGTAAATTAATTCGTGAGATGGATTGGTCGAAGACCCCGCTGGGGCCGATTGAATCCTGGCCGCAGAGCCTGCGAACGACGGTCAATCTATGCCTCGCTTCGAATTTTCCGATCTCGATTGCGTGGGGGCCGCAGCGAACCCAGATTTATAACGACGGTTACTGGCCGATCTGTGGCGCGAAGCATCCACATTCGATGGGGCAGGACTTCCGTGAGTGCTGGTATTCGGCCTGGCCAGCCATTGGCGAGGCGTTCGAGCGCGCCTCCGCCGGGGAGACTTCATTCCTCGTCAACCAGCGAGTGTTCATCGACCGCAACGGGTACCTGGAAGAGACCTTTTTCACCTATTCATTCAGTCCGATCAGAGACGAGACTGGCGAAGTCGGCGGCTTGTTCCACCCGGTAACGGAGATGACTGATCAGACGCTGGCTGAGCGGCGGCTGAAAGTCTTGCGCGATCTGGCCGATCGCACGGCGGATGCGAAGACGGTGGAGGATGCCTGTACGTTGATCGCGGCGGCGCTCGGCGGGCATGAACTCGACATGCCTTTCGCGCTGCTCTACCTGTTCGACGCCGACGGCAAACGGGCAACGCTCGCCGCGAGCTGTGGGATTCAGCCCGGAACCGCCATCAGCCCGGTCTCGGTTGATCTGAGTCAAGAGGCGCTGACGTCGTGGCCGTTGGCGGAGGTCGCGCGCGCAGGGCGGCTTGAAGAGGTGAATGATCTGGAGAAGCGATTCGGCCATTTCTCCTGCGGCCCGTACCCGGAACCGCCGAAGACGGCGTACGCGCTGCCGATTATTCTACCGGGGCTGGAACAGACGTTCGGCGCGCTGGTGGCGGGCGTCAGCTCGAGGCGGGCGCTGGACGACGCCTATCGAACATTCTACCTGATGCTGGGCGACAGCGTGTCGAGCGCGCTCGCAAACGCTCGGGCTTACGAGGAAGAACGCAAACGCGCCGAGGCGCTGGCCGAAATTGACCGCGCCAAGACGGTCTTCTTCTCAAACGTCTCGCACGAATTCCGCACACCTCTCACCTTGATGCTCGGCCCGCTAGAAGACACGTTGGCCGAAGATGGATTGCCGCCCCAAGCGCACGATCGGTTGGAAGTCGCGCGCCGAAATAGCCTGCGCCTGCTCAAACTGGTCAATACGCTGCTCGATTTTTCGCGCATCGAGGCCGGGCGCATCCAGGCCGTCTACGAACCAGTTGATCTAGCCAAATTCACAACCGATCTGGCCAGCGTCTTCCGATCCACAGTCGAACGCGCGGGGATTGAACTCGTCGTTGACTGCCAGCCGCTCTCCGAACCAGTCTACGTTGACCGCGAGATGTGGGAGAAGATTGTTTTGAACCTGCTCTCGAACGCGTTCAAATTCACGTTCGAAGGCGAAATCGAAGTGCGATTGCGGATCGCTGATCGCGGATTGCGGATCGAAGAAATAAGGGAGAGCGGAGGACAGGAGCGCCTTCAATCCACAATCGACAATCCGCGATACGCAATCCTCACGGTGCGGGACACGGGCACTGGCATTCCTGAAGCCGAGTTGCCGCGCCTGTTCGAGCGCTTCCACCGCGTCAAGGACGCGCGTGGCCGCAGCTACGAAGGCTCCGGCATCGGCCTCGCGCTCGTGCATGAACTGGTGAAGCTGCACTGCGGGGATGTACGCGTCGAGAGCGAGGTTGACCGAGGCAGCGAGTTCACTGTGATGATTCCGCTGGGCAAGGCTCACCTGCCCTCCGAACGCATCGGGGCCGCGCGCTCGCTCGCCCCGACGGCGTTGCGAGGCGAGGCTTACGTCGAAGAGGCGCTGCGGTGGCTCCCGGCGAATGCGGAATGCGGAATGCGGAATGCGGATTCGTTTGAGTCGGCGGATTATCAGTCGACGCGAAGTAATGAAAGGATTGCCAATCCGCATTCCGCATTCCGCATTCCGCATTCGCGGATTCTGCTTGCCGACGACAACGCCGACATGCGCGAGTACGTGCGGGGGCTGCTCAGCGGGCAGTACGAAGTTGAAGCCGTCGCTGACGGAGAAGCGGCTCTGAAGGCGGTTCGTGAGAGCGCGCCAGACCTCGTGTTGAGCGACGTGATGATGCCGAAGCTTGACGGCATCGGGTTGCTGCGCGAGTTGCGCGCCGATGAGCGGCTGAAGACCGTCCCCGTAATCCTGCTCTCGGCTCGCGCCGGCGAAGAGGCGCGCGTTGAGGGGATGGAAGTCGGGGCGGACGATTACCTGGTCAAGCCGTTCAGCGCCCGCGAACTGCTCGCCCGCGTGGATGCGCATTTGAAGCTTCATCGCGTGCGCTGTGACGCCGAGGGGGCCGTGCGCGAAAGCGAGCGACGCTTCCGCGAAATGATAGACGCGCTCCCGGCGGCGGTCTACACAACTGACGCCGAAGGCCGCCTCACGCACTTCAACCCGGCGGCCGTCGAACTCTCCGGGCGCATTCCAGAGCTGGGAACCGACCAGTGGTGCATAAGCTGGAAGCTCTACTATCCCGACGGCGCGCCGATGCCTCATGACGAATGTCCGATGGCTGTCGCGCTCAAGGAGGGCCGGGTCGTCCGTGGGGCGGAAGCCATCGCCGAACGGCCGGACGGCACGCGCGTTTGGTTCGAGCCTTATCCGACGCCGCTGTGCAATGCCGAAGGCAAAATCATTGGCGGCATTAACATGCTCCTCGACATCACCGAGCGGAAGCGGCGGGAGCAAGTGACAGCTTTGTTGAGCGCCATTGTAAATTCCTCGGACGACGCGATCCTGAGCAAAGACCTCAATGGCGTCATCACGAGTTGGAACAAGAGCGCGGAGCGAATGTTCGGCTACACGGCTCAGGAAGCGATAGGCCAGTCCTGCGCCATTCTGGTTCCGGCGGACCGGCTGCACGAAGATTCTCAAATTAATGAGAAGCTCAGGCGGGGCGAGGGGATTGAGCATTTCGAAACCGTCCGCGCGCGTAAAGACGGCTCCACACTGAACGTTACCCTCACCCTTTCGCCTTTGAGAGACGCCGCGGGACGCATCGTCGGCGCGTCGAAAATCGCTCGCGACATCACCGAGCGCAAAAAGGCGGAGGAAAAACTTGCCGAGGCGTCGCAGCGGCTTCATGCTCACGTGAACAATTCGCCGCTGGCCGCCGTCGAGTTCGACCCTGAGTGGCGCCTTGTCGCATGGTCTGAAGGCGCCGAGCGCATGTTCGGCTGGAGCGCCGCGGAAATCCTGGGGAAGCGGATCAAAGACCTGCTGTGGGTTCACGAAGATGATGCGGTGGAAGTCGACGCGCTCTGCGCGGACATGATCGCCGGCCAGCGTTTGCGGTACAACCACGTCAATCGCAACTACCGGAAGGACGGCTCGGTCATCGAATGCGAATGGTATAACTCAGTGCTTCGGGACGTGAATGGGAAGATGATATCCCTTAACTCGCAGGTCCTGGATGTCACCGAGCGCAAGCGGGCTGAGGAGGCGTTGAGAGAGAGAGAACAACATTACCGCGCGCTCACGGAACTCTCTCCTCAGGTCGTTTTCATGAGCAGCCCCGACGGCTACCTCACCTATATCAATCAGCATGGGTTGGAATTTTCCGGCCGCACGCTCGAAGAAATGCTGGGCGAAGGCTGGGCGGATTCCATTCAGCCGGAGAGCCGCGAGCGCATCATCAACATCTGGAAAACGTCGGTTCAAGAGGTGTCCGATTACGAGGTGGAGATTCCGTTCATCCTCCACGACGGCTCGGTTCACCGGTTCTATACGAAGGCTTTGCCGGTCAAGGACGACGCGGGCGCCGTCCTTTATTGGATCGGCACGGCCGTCGATGTCGAAGACCTCAAGCGGGCGGAAGATGAGTTACGCAAGAGCGAAGCGCGCTATCGCGCCACGTTCGATAACGCCGCTGTCGGCATTGCGCATATTGGCCTCGACGGCCGATGGTTGCGATTCAACGACGCGGTGTGCGCTATCACCGGATACTCGCGCGAGGAACTCGTCACGAAAACCTTTGCCGATATCACTCACCCGGACGATATTGACGCCGATTGGGCGCAGGCGCGCCAGGTTCTGAGGGGCGAGATTCCTACCTACTCGATGGAGAAACGTTACCTCTGCAAGGACGGCTCCATCGCGTGGGTCTGCCTGACCGTGTCCTTAACACGCGACGCCGCCGGCGCCCCGCAGAACTTCATCTCCGTCATCGAAGACATCGGCGAGCGCAAACAAGCGGAAGAAGCGTTGCGTGGTAGTGAGGAACGTTTCCGCGCCATCGTCAGCCAGGCCACAGCGGGCATCGTGGAGACCGACCTGACAGGCCGGCTCATCTTCGCCAACCAGCGTTATTGCGAGATCGTCGGCTACAGCGAGACCGAGTTGCGCGCGCTGCGGATGCACGACATCACGCACCCCGACGACCTGCCGGCGAGCGTCGTACTGTTCAACCAATTGGCCAATGGCGGCTCTGACTTCGTCGTCGAGAAACGGTACGTCCGCAAAGACGGCGGCGGGGTGTGGGTGAACAACAGCGTTAACGCGGTGCGCGACACGGCGGGCAGGGTCAGGAGCATCGTGGCTGTGTCGCTGGATATAACTGAGCGCAGGCGGGCCCAAATGGCGTTGGCCGAGGCGCTCGCCCTGAACCGCACGATCACCGATAACACACAATCCTGTCTGTGGATGATGGATACGCAGGGGCGCGGCACGTTTGCCAATCACGCGAGCGAACGCATCAGCGGATTCAAGCCCGAAGAGTTAATTGGTCAGGTGCTGCACGAAAAAGTTCACCACACGCATCCGGACGGAACGCCTTTTCCGATTGAGGAGTGCCCGCTTGATAGAGCGCTGCCGCTTCAGGAGGCGGTCGTCGGGTACGAGGACGTGTTCGTCCACAAGGACGGCCACTTCTATCCGGTGCGCTGCGCCGGCCGCCCGATCGTCGTGAACGGGGAGCCCATCGGCACGGTTATCGAGGTGCAGGACATCACCGAAGAGCGGCGCGCGGCCGCCGAGCGCGAGCGATTGCTCGAAGAAGAGCGACGGCACGGGCGGAATTTACAGAGACTCAACGCCGCCTCGGTCGCCATCAACGCGGCGACGTCGATCGAAGAAGTCGTCCGCCTGATCAACGAAAAGGCGCGGGAGTTGACCGGCGCGCGGATGGCCGTCGTCAACCTGGTTCCCGACGGCGATTGGAAGCGGTCGCGGACGACGCCGTCTTTGTCGGGTGAATACGCGGCCTGGGACGATTACGACGCGCAAGTGACCGGCGAGCGCATTTACAATTTGGTCGCCCGCGAGAAACGAACGATGCGAATGACGCAGGCCGAGTTGGAGTCGCATCCGACGTGGCGCGGTTTAGGCGTCGAAGCAGGTAAACACCCTCTGCTGCGCGGGTGGATGGCCGCGCCACTCCTGGGCGGCGACGGCGAGTGCATAGGCGTCGTGCAGCTTTCCGACAAATGGATCGGCGGCGCTGCAGGTGAGTTCCATGAATCCGACGAAGCGTTGATGTGGCAACTTGCGCAGGTGGCCTCGGTCGCGCTCGAAAACCAGCAACTCTACGAGCACGAGCAGGAGGCGCGCCAGATGGCCGAGCAGGCCACGCGCGCGAAAGATGAATTCCTCGCCGTGGTTTCGCATGAATTGCGTTCGCCGCTCAACGCGATCCTCGGATGGAATCGTTTGTTGCGCTCGCGGCGAGGCGACGACCCGCAAATCGCGCGGGTGACTGAGACCGTCGAGAGCAGTGGTCAGGCGCAACTTCGACTGATCGAAGACCTGCTCGACACGGCCCGCATCATCAGCGGCAAGATGAGGCTGGAGACCCAGCCGGTCGAACTCGTGGGGGTGATAGCGTCTGCGCTCGACGCCGTGCGCCCGGCGGCCGACAGTAAAGGTATCGTCATTGTCCAGGACTTTAGCCTTGAAACCGGCCAAACGTCTTGTCAGATCACCGGCGATCCCGACCGCTTGCAGCAGGTCGTCTGGAATCTGGTGTCGAACGCCATCAAATTCACTCCCGACGGGGGGCGGGTATGGGTCGGACTCAGGCGCGGCGGTCCGGGGGTGCAGATAATCGTGCGGGATACAGGTCAGGGCATCAGCCCTGACCTGTTGCCTTACGTTTTCGACCGGTTCAAACAAGGCGACTCCTCTGTCTCGCGGCGTTTCGGAGGTTTAGGGCTTGGCCTCGCGCTGGTCAAGCATTTGGTCGAACTTCACGGCGGCAGTGTGATGGTGGAGAGCCTGGGAGAAGGCCAGGGCGCGACCTTCACAGTCGGCCTGCCGGCCCCCGGCGTCAAGGGGGACTTGGAGGCGAAGAGCCGCGGAGAACGGAAAACGGTCGTTGCTTGGCAGGCGCTCCACGGTCTGCGACCCGCATCGCTCAGTGGCGTACGCGCGCTGGTGGTAGAGGATGAGGCCGGCGCGCGCGAACTGATTACCCTCGCGCTCGAACAACAAGAGGCGCTGGTCACCGGCGTGGATTCCGCCGCCGCCGCGCTCGCCGCGCTCGAATCTCAGCTTGATGGCGGCGGGGCTGCTCGCGCGCCATTCGACGTGCTGATCAGCGATATTGGGATGCCAGGCGGGGACGGCTACGAATTGATTCGACGCGTGAGGGCTCATGCGGACGAACGTGTTAGCCGTATCAGGGCCGTCGCCATCACGGCTTACGCTCGCACTGAAGACCGGATGCAAGCTTTGCAGGCTGGCTTTCAGATGCACGTACCCAAGCCTGTTGACGAAGCGGAGTTGACGACCGTGATCGCCGCCCTGATCGGCCGCACACCGGGCCAGGATTGAGAATTATTGGCCCCGCGTTAGCAGCAGTAGCGCTCAATCTCCCTTCAAGATTGCGGAGAGATGGCGCGGGTTCTCAAGTTCTTAGCCATTACTCAAATCTTTTGTATTCCCACGACTGATTAGTCTGTAAACTAAGTTTTCTTGCACTTAGCGTTTTTTTTCTGGCGATATCCAGTTTAACTACAAACGTTGGGAGACAGCGTTTAGAGTCCCGGCTTTAG
>DATEMG010000595.1:0-2915 GCA_035275805.1 Blastocatellia bacterium | reverse complement strand
GGCGTTATAAAATCGCGCGACATTGAAAAAAACTTGGTTCTCGCAAAGGCGCGAAGGCGCAAAGAAAAATCGTTATCTGGCATATGCGCCCGATTTCGTCAACATATGCCACATGCTATATTTACCAACCTGACTGGCGGGACAATTTGCTATGCCTCATTTATCAATTGTCATACCGGCGTATAATGAAGAGAATCGCATTGGCCGGACTCTCACTGAAACTTTCGATTATTTGGACCGACAGAATTATTCGAGCGAAGTAATTGTAGTCAATGACGGTTCAACAGACCATACTGTCGAGGCGGTTCACAAATTCAAGAGTCGAGCGGGCGGCAGGCTGCGGTTGGTCGAGAATCCGGGGAATCGGGGGAAAGGCTATTCCGTGCGAAACGGAATGCTCAAGGCTGAGGGCGAGATCGCTCTTTTTTTCGACGCCGATCTGGCGACCCCGACGAGCGAGATCGTCAAAGTCGTCGAGCCGATCGCCGAGGGTCGCTACGACGTCGTCTTCGGCTCGCGCGCGCTCGACCGCAGTCTGATCGGGACGCATCAGTCGCTTATTCGTGAGGCCCTCGGGCGAGGCGCCAATTGGGTCCAGTTCGCATTCACCGGCTTGAATTTCAAAGACACGCAGTGCGGATTCAAAGCCTTTCGACGGGAGGCCGCGCAATCGGTCTTCAAATTGCAGCGGGTTGACGGTTTCGGTTTCGACCCTGAAATACTGTTCATCGCCAAAAAGCAGGGCTGGCGGCTGTTGGAGACTCCCGTCCGTTGGAATCACATCGAAGGTTCGAAATTAAATCCGATGACCGCATATATTAAGGTGCTGATGGAAGTCTCGACCATCAGGTGGAATAATATCCTGGGCAAATACGATGAGCAGGCTGAACGTCAACATTGATCACATAGCGACCATCCGTCAGGCCCGTCGCACCAACGAGCCGAACCCGGTTTCCGCCGCCGTAATTTGTGAACTGGCCGGGGCCGACGGGATAACAACCCATCTCCGGAGCGACCGGCGCCACATTCAGGATTATGACCTGATCGCGCTCAAACAGGTCGTAATCACGCATCTTAACGTCGAGATGGCCGCGACCGACGAGATGGTCGAGATCGCCGCGCGCATCAAACCGGACGTCGTGACGCTGGTGCCCGAACGCCCTCAGGAGATCACCACCGAAGGCGGACTCGACGTCGTATCGAACCAGAAGGCGATCCGCCAGGCCGCAAAGAAATTGAATGACGCCGGCGTCTTCGTCAGTCTCTTCATCGATCCCGACTTCGAGCAGATCAAGGCGGCGGCGAAGCTGGGCGCTTATCAAATCGAGATATGCACGGCCAGTTACGCGCAGTTGAACGAGCACCCGGGAGACGCGACCGTGCGCAGAACCGGCGAGATCGAGAAAGAACTGGCGCGCATCGGGGCCGCCGCGCGCTCGGCGTCGAAGGCCGGGTTGAAGGTCTCGGCCGGGCACGGGCTGACCTACCGCAACGTCGGCGCGGTCGCCCGCATACCCGAGGTCGAAGAATTCAACATCGGACACAACATCATCGCGCGCGCAGCCCTCGTCGGACTGGACCGCGCGGTGCGAGAGATGATCGAAGCGATCCGCATCGCGCAGGTGAAATAGCCGCCCCTGCACTGTTGTTGCAATTAATTATCAAGGTCCATCAACCCACGGCTAAATTCAAGGCGCCGCTAACGCAGCGGGGGAGTTGAGCTGTTACAAATGAAAAAGCTTTGGAGAACTCGGAATCCACTGTTGCTGCTTCTGCTTTTGGCCCTCTGCGCTATGACCGCCCAGGCAAGGCAGGCGGGTCAACGCGACCCCCAGGAACAGGAAGGCAAGGCGAAAACGCCGCCGATCAGCTCTCACGTCATCCTGATCACGATCAGCGGCCTGAGGTCGGATTTCGTTACGGGAGTGGAGTCGCAGACCCTGAAGCTTCCCGCCATTCAAGCGCTGCGGGCCCGGGGATCGTACGCGGTGGGAATCGAGAGCGTTTTTCCGTCGCAGACCCTTCCCGCTCACGCGAGTATGATCACCGGATCGCCGCCGGCGGACCACACAGTCACTTCCGATTATTCTTTCGACCAGGAGAGCGCTTCGCAGTCGAAGGATCCGCGCAAGTCGGCCAAGGAGATCAAAGCAGAGACAGTCTTCGACGTGGCGCGGCGCGCCGGGCTGGTTGTGGCGGCCGTCGGCTTTCCTCTCACAACCGGCGCCGCGATCAGTTTCAACCAGCCTGACGCGACCGACGATTTCGTCAAGGCGTTGTCGGCGGCTGACATCATAGAGAAGCATCGCCCGAATCTGTTGCTGGTCAATTTCACTTCGTTCGATGCGGCGCAGCGGCGCCACGGGGCGCTCTCGGCCGAATCCCTCAGGACGATGGAGGCGATTGACGGACTGATCAAAAAGATCGTCGACGCGACTGAAAGCTCTCGAATATCTGAAGAGACAACCTTCATCCTGGTTTCCGATTCCGGCGCGTCGAAGGTCGAAAAGGAGTTCAACCCGAATGCTCTGTTGGCGAAAAAAGGCTGGCTTGCTTCGGACGGCGCCGGGCGGATCACGTCATGGCGGGCCGTCGCGCAGTCCTTCGGCGGTTCCGCAGCCGTCTTCGTCAAAGATCCGAAAGACGAAGATTTCATCCGCGAAGTCGAGACCTTCTTCATTCAACAGGCCGGGAAGCCGGACAGTCCCATCTGGAGAATCATCAACAGGCGCGAGGCGACCCAACTCGGCGCCGACCCCCGCGCCGCGCTCTATCTCGACGCGGCGCCGTTTTACACAATCACGTCCAGAACTACCGGCTCGTCCATAACCAATTTATCCAAGGGCTCGGACCGCGCGGCGCATGGCTACGCGCCCTCGCGGGTAGAGATGCGGGCGCTGTTCGTCATTGCGGGG
>DATEMG010000594.1:0-5886 GCA_035275805.1 Blastocatellia bacterium | reverse complement strand
TATCTCTTCGATTGACATCCCTGATGCCAGATAGTCGAGAACGTCGTAAACTGTGATTCGCATTCCGCGAATGCAGGGCTTGCCACTACGTTTCCCAGGATCGATTGTGATGTAATCTTGGTAATTCATATCGCCTCTCATGGCGATTATATTTCGATACGCAATAATATTAAAAGTCTTATGACTACTCCGCTTCGCCGCCAATACCTGGAAATCAAGCGCCGCTATCCCGGCATGATCCTCTTCTTCCAGATCGGCGATTTTTACGAGGCTTTCGACGAAGACGCGAGCGTCGTGGCGCGGGAGCTCGGCCTCGCGCTGACCCGAAAATATTTCGGCAAGGGGCAGGTGCATCCGCTCGCGGGCGTGCCGGTGCGCTCGATTGAAACGCATCTGGCCAAGTTGATTAATCGCGGTTACAAGATCGCGATTTGCGATCAAGTCACGCCGCCGGGCAAGGGTCTGGTCGAACGCGAGGTCACGCGGATCGTCACGCCCGGCACGGTGGTCGAGCTTGGCTTGCTCGAAGGCAAGGCTAACAACTACCTGGCCAGTCTGTTCGTGGGCGGCGATTCGGCGGGCATTGCTTACGCCGATGTGACGACAGGAGAGTTCGCCGCGACCGAGCTTGAGGTTGAGCAGGCGGTCGCCGAGATTGAACGTCTGACGCCTTCCGAATTGCTGCTGCCGCGCGATCAGCGGCCGCCAGACGTCGAGATCCGCGCGTTGACGAAACTCGACGGCGCCCGGGTCGAATTGAAAACGGCGCGGCGGGCGCTGCTAGATCATTTCGGAGTCGCGACGCTGGCGGCGTATGGTTGCGAGGACCGCCCGTTGGCGGCGCAGGCCGCGGGCGCGATCATCGTCTACCTGCGCGACACTCAGCCGGACGCGCTGGCCAATTTGGACCGGCTGCAAAGTTACGCGACCGACAAATTCATGCGCCTGGACCCGCAAACGATGCGCAATCTGGAAATCTTTCAGGGCTGGGATTTCACCGGCGGGCAGCCCACGGGATCGCTGGTTTCGACGATTGATTTGACGGTGACGCCGATGGGCGGGCGGCGCCTGCGAAGTTGGTTGCGGCATCCCCTGCTGGACGTAGTCGAATTGCGCGCGCGGCAGGACGCGGTCGAATGGTTCTTCAAACGCGACGCCGCGCGGGAGAAGATTCGCGCCGGGCTGAATGAAATCCTAGACATCGAGCGGCTGCTCGGGCGTGTCCGGCGGAAGATCGCCGCGCCGATGGAGGTGGTCGCGCTCGCGCGCAGCCTGCGCGCCGTCGCCCCGATCCGCTTCACGCTCGAAAAACAGAAGGCGCCGTCCGATTTCACCAGGACTTTGAAGGATTGCGATGACATAGTCAGTTACGTCACGCAGGCGATCACAGAGCGCCCGCCTTCGGAGATAGAGCGGGGCTCGGTCATCCGCGCGGGTTTTTCCAAAGAGCTTGACGAATTGCGCGACGTACTGGCGGGAGGGAAAAATTTTCTGGCGAAGTTCGAGGCGCGCGAGCGCGAACGCAGCGGTATAAGGTCGCTCAAGGTCGGCTACAACAAGGTCTTCGGTTATTACATCGAGATCACGAAGACGAATCTGAAGCTCGCGCCCGGCGATTACATCCGCAAACAGACTCTAACGAACGCCGAACGCTTCTTCACGCTGGAACTGAAAGAGCATGAGACGCTGATCGCAAACGCCAGCGAGCGTATCATCGAACTCGAAACCAATCTCTACCGCCAGGTCTGCGCCGAGATCAGCCGCCACGCCGACCGTATCTCCCAGGTGGCCGCGGGCGTCGCGCGCATTGACATTTGCGCGGCGCTGGCCGAATGCGCGGCGCGTTACAATTATGTCAGGCCCGAATTAAACGAGGGCTGCGAGATCGTGATCAGCGAGGGCCGTCACCCGATGATCGAGCGGCGGCTGTCCGATTCGGGCGATGAGGCCGAGCGCCGCTTCGCGCCGAACGACGCGCGGCTTTCGAGCGCCGGCGCCGCGAACGGGGGCGCGGACGGCGGGCCGCAGATCATGCTGCTGACAGCGCCGAACATGGCCGGGAAGTCGGTCTATCTCAGGCAGGTGGCGTTGATCTGTCTGCTGGCGCAGATCGGCGCATTCGTCCCCGCCGAGGTCGCAAAGCTAGGCGTCGTCGACCATATTTTCACTCGCGTCGGATTGCACGATTACACGCTGCGCGGTCATTCGAGCTTCATGGTCGAGATGATCGAGTGCGCCCACATCCTCAACCACGCGACCTCGCGAAGCCTGATCCTGCTCGACGAGGTAGGGCGAGGGACTTCGACCGCCGACGGACTGTCAATCGCGCGCGCGGTGATCGAATTTCTGCACAACAACCCGCGCGTCGCTGCCAAGACGCTGTTCGCCACTCACTACCACGAATTGACCGACGCGGCGGATTATTTGCCGCGCGTGCGGAACTTTCATCTGGCTGTCGAAGAGAAGGGCGGCGAGGTGCGTTACCTGCACAGGGTTGAGCCGGGGCGCGCCGAAAAGAGCTTTGGCATTTACGTGGCGCAGTTGGCCGGATTGCCCAAACCCGTGATCCGCCGCGCCACGGAATTGCTGGACGATCACAACCGCGCGGCGGAACGAACATCGCCGGCGAAAGCGAAAACCGCGGCGTCGGACGGAAGCGTGAAAGCCGCGCTCGAAGCCATCGTCGCGCTCGACATCAACCAACTTAGCCCGGTCGAGGCGTTGACGAAGCTATACGAATTGCAGCGGCGCGTAATGGGAATGTATCAAAACCACGAAATAAAAATGGGCGCGAAGATTTTCTAAATCTTCGCGCCCATCGCTAGCCTCGTGATCGGATTTCACTACTATTGGATGGCGACAGAATTCCAGTTGCCACCCTCATCAGTCAGAGTGAGTCCCCGAACAACGACGTTTTTCGTTTGCCCTCGCACTTGGTTCGGATTGATCTGGTTCAGGTCGATGCTGAAAAGCGTATTGCCGCTAACCCCGACGAGAAAATTAACGCCGTTGACGTTAGTGAAGACGTCGCAGTCGGCCGTCGCGCCGAAGTTGAGCCGTGCGCCTGTTGGCGTGACGAGGTTGCCAATGGTCTGCAGTAGACCTCCGCCCGTGGCAGAGGGGCCGCCAACAACGGCCGGCGGGATCGTAGCGAACGTGTCCAATGCGTGATCAATCATGTAGATAATAGTAACGGTCGCGCCGGCAACGTTGTTGGTATATGCGCCGCAGGCGATGTTCGGGTCTTTACCAGCGTTTACGTCTGGGGCCGGGTAAGTCAGAGAGGTTTGGACCGCGGTCGTATTGAGGACACCGGTGGCGCCTTTGACGACGGCGTAGTTTTGTTGTTCGGTGTTGATTAATCGGATCGCGTCGACCATCGGGTTGAAGTCCATCAGCGACTGATACCCCCCGTTAAAAACAGGCGACAGGCCGCTCACCTTAGTCAACGCGCCCGCATTAGTCGCGCCCAGAGCAACGGTGTAGAGATTGCCTTCGTCGGTCAAAGCATAGAGTTTTTTGTCAGCCGGGCGAAAATCCATATCAATGAAATTGCCATTACCACCGGGCTCTTGAAGGCGAGCTACTCGGGCGAAGCTGGTCGTGCCGGGCCTCATGACAAAAAGAACGTTGTTATTGTTCAGCGCGTAAATGTTCCTGTTCGCCGGCAAAGTAACGCCTCCGGTGGCGGTCAAGTCGGCCGTGACCGTAGTCTGCGCGGCTTCAGCGCTAGTCGAGTATCTGCTCATGAGACTGGGGATCGCCATGGCGGACAAGGCCAGAGCGGTAAACGTCAGTGTAGCTAGTGTTTTCTTCATTGTTGAACTCCTTTATTAAGTCTTCCCTTTTTGAAAACCAGAGAGGTTTGGTTGATTAAAGAGGCCCTCTTTAAAACTAAAGATCTACATTTGCCACGAGCGAACCAGACAAACTACACCTATGGCAAGAGGTAATCTCTGCAGGATCTACATCTCTATTACTTGTGGAAAATCCAGGGGCCTTTTGATTTGTGAGGTGAAGGGGGATCAACTGGTGACGCAAGCATTAATCTAGCTATCACTATTGATCTATATTATTGATCTATATATTGCTTCAGATGAGCAGAGGGTAGTAATTAAATTAATTGCACAGCGATTTTGGGAGAGCGAATTATCTGCAGCTACTATTACGACTCATGCCTCACGAGTGGATTTCAGAATAAAAATCTTTTTTCAGAAACCTTCGCTTGAATAGTGAGTCGCAAGCAGCGCGGAATATAGTGGGACACTCGGCCTTTGTCAACGCAATAATTCACCTGTGACAAAAGCCACAGAGGGCACAGAGAGCACAGAGCAGGAAGACGCTTCAATCTGGTTCTCTGTGTTCTCTGTGCCCTGCGGTGGCTTTTGTCACAATGTTTGTTGGTCTGATTTAGACGATTAAATCAGCCTTTCATCGAAACCGCCTCGGCGGCGCCCAGCGAATCGAGGTTGAGCTTCAAGTTCCACTTATCGTTCGACCGGATCATCTTGTCCCAGGTCACCTCGCGGCCCGAATAAGCCGCCATTCGACCGAGGATCGTGGTCAACGTAGTCTCGGCGCCCTGTTCGGCTTCGTTGTGGAACTGGCCGGATTTTACGCTTTCGACCAGCGCCTTCATCTTCGCGCCGACCGCCGCATGCAGGTTGACCTTGCCGGTGTCGATCTTGTCGCCTGTCTTCTGTCCTTCCTGAACCTGGTTGAGAATGATTGACGCCGGGCCGCTCTGGTACGACTCGGCGGCCCCGTTCACGCCGAAGAACCGCTCGCCCTGTTGGCGGTAGCCCTTGTTGCGGAACTGGTTCGAATTGAAGCTGACGTGAACGTCATTCGGGTAGACGTAGGTCAGGATGAAATGATCGCTGCAAAGGTAATCGGGGGGTATGGCGTCGACCTGTTTCCGCAGCGAGCGCCCGCAGACGCCCATCGCCTTCACCGGATGCGACTTCATCGCCCAGTTGACGATGTCCAGAATGTGGATGTTCTGTTCGACCAGAATGTCGCCGGAAAGCGCGCGGTCGAAAACCCAGTTGCGGACGCGGGCCTCGAGGTCGGACATGCCGGGTTTGTTCTGGCGTCCGAGGTCGTTCGTGTAATAGAAGCTCTGGCCGAGAATGATGTCGCCGATCTCACCCGCGTGGATGCGCTGGATCATTCCGCGATAGCCTTCGTCGTAGCGCTTCTGGAATCCGACGTGAAGGCTGACTTTGCCCTGGGCTTTTTTGCCCGCCGCGATCACCCGCTGGCAGCCCTGGACGTCGGTCGCGACCGGCTTTTCGCAGTAGACATGCTTGCCCGCGTTGACGGTGGCTTCCAGGTGCTCGGGGTGGAAATATGGCGGGCTGGTGATCAGCACGAGGTCGACGTCCTTCGATTGCAGCAGCTTCTCGTAAGCCCTGTGGCCCTTGAAGAGGTTCGAATCCGAAAGCTTCGCGCGGCCCTTTTCCTCAGACATCTTGTCGAATTTGGCGCGGGTCTCAAGCACGCGGTCTTCGAACATGTCGGCCAGCGCCGTGACGCGGACGTCGGTGTTGTTTAAGAACTCGCCGCCGTCGTAATTGCCGCGCCCGCCACATCCGATGACCCCCAGCCCGAGTGACGAATTGGCCTCCGAGCCGAAGGCGATGGCCGACGGCACGATTAACAGCCCCGCGCCCGCCGCCGCCGTTGTTTTAACGAAATCGCGCCGCGTCGGCGCCTGTTTGTCGGCGCTCGCAGAAGGCCGTTGAATTTGTGGTCGAGTCGTAGTCTCTTTTTTCATAGATGTTCTCCTTAGAAATAAGGTAGAGCGCCTGGGAGCGCAGGCATCCTTGCCTGCTTGCTTCGGCCAGTCGGTCAATGCCGGAAACCCAGCAGGCAAGGATGCCT
>DATEMG010000593.1:0-14868 GCA_035275805.1 Blastocatellia bacterium | reverse complement strand
CTTTATTTTCTTTCGGATGCCCTTCGGCCAAACCGGCGGAGAAAGCCGTCAATCGCTCTTGCGCCTGTTCCGGCGTCTGGCCGGGCTGCAAGCGCGCGACGACCTTCAAAAATCGGGAATCACGCGGCGGCCCGTCCGCATAACGCGGCGCATAAGTTCGCGATAGATCCCATGGCATCCACAAATCCACTTCGCGGTCGGGCATCGCGAACTGCGGCGGCATAATCCCCTGTACGCGCCAATCCGTACGATTGATCGTGAGCGTGGCGCCGACCGCGTCCGGAGACGCGCCGAATCGCCTGCGCCACAGCGCATCGCTGATGACGACCATGCGGTCGCCAAAGGCGTACTGCGTCGCCAGCGTCATCGCAACGCCCTGTGTTTGCGCCGCCGAAAAGACGCTCCCACTGGCCGCTTGCGCCCGCAAGGTCGTGAAGAAGTCAGGCGTGACCAGCGCGCATTGGACCTGCTCGGCGTCCTGTTCGCCGGTCAGCGTGCGCGCCGTCACATACCACGCCGCGCTGGACGCAAAAATGCCGGGCGCGTTCCGCAGGTCCTTATAATTGCCGGGCGAAGGGCCTTCGTGGAACCGGTAGAACTCGGCGTTGTCGTCCCACACCATCACAAGTTGGTCGGCTTGCTCGAAGGGCAATGGATTGAGCAACACGCTATTAACTACGCTGAAAATGGCAGTGTTCGCGCCGATGCCGAGCGCCAGAGTGAGCGCGGCAATCGCGGTGAAGCCTTTGTGTTTAAGCAGCATCCGCGCGCCAAAACGCAGGTCTCGAATCATCTCGTCCTCCCATCGTTCGGGCTGCAACCAGAGCGCGTCCCAGAACGCGCTCGCGCTGCGCCGCAGCAATTCGAATTTGTTCCGCCAATCGAGACGGTCCCATTCAGCCAACAGCCGTTCGCGATAGCGCAACTCGGCTTCCCATTCCTGCCGCCAATCGGCGCGCAGGCGGCGCGGCACAATCACGCCGATGACATTTATCAGCCAGAGCCAGAACCGAAATCGCGTTGTTTGCGTCGCATTACTCATTTGTTTTACTCGCGGCGTAATGCTTCGATCGGATCAACCTTCGTCGCGCGGCGCGCGGGCAGGTAACAAGCGAATAGCGCCACGCTCAGCAGCAAAAACGCCGCGCCCGCAAACGTAAACGGGTCGGTCGCGCTCACTCCGTGGAGCAATGCGGTCAGCAAGCGCGTCACCGCCCACGCGGCGAGCAAGCCGACGGCGAGGCCGATGAGCGTAAGCCTGACGCCTTGTCGCAGAACCAATCCGAGCACGTCGCGGCGGCGCGCCCCCAACGCCATCCGAATGCCGATCTCGCGCGTGCGCTGCGTGACGGCGTAACCGACGACGCCGAAGACGCCGATGGCTGAGAGCGCCAAACCGATCAACCCCAGCGCGCCCGCCAGCGCAGCAACGACGCGTTGTGGCAAAAGATTCAAGCGTATATATTCGGCCAGCGACATCGCAAATTGCGGCGCCATCCGCCGATCAAGTTGGGCGGCTTCGCGGCGGATGGCGGCATAAACCTCCGGCGCGGCCGTCCGTGTGCGGACGTGCAAAATCATGCGCAGGCCGTATTCGTAACCGCTCGACGGCGCATAGGGGAGGTAGACAAAAGGCTCTCCCAACGCGCCCGGAACGCGTTGGATACCGCCTTTGGCGACGCCGATAATCTCAAACTCAGTCTTGCCGTTGGTCAGCCGCTGGCCCAAAGCTTCGACGCCGTCAAACCATCGCCTTGCCGCTGTATCATCAATGATCGCGACGGGCGCCGCGCCTGCGTAATCGGCGTCGCCGAAGTCGCGACCGCGAAGCAATCGGATCTTCATCGTATCGAGATAGCCGGGCGAGACGACGATCTGATCGACTGACGGTAAATCACTAAGGTTGGCCTTTCCCCTGCCGGCGACGGCCAGCGGCCCTGTCCGGCGGTCTCCAATCAGGTTTGTGTTCGCGACGCTCGCCGCTTCGACTCCGGGCAGCGCGCGCGCGCTTTCCAGCAATCGGCGGTAAAACTCAAGCGCTCGCGCGTCGTCATAACCGATAAAACCCGGATCGAACGTCGCTGTCTGCACTCTCTCCGGCTCGAGATCCTGATATAGCTTCTGTCCCTCCGACAGCGCGCGCAAAAACAGCCCGGCGCATACCAACAGCAGCAGTGACATCGCCACCTGCCCGATGACGAACGCGTTGCGTAAGCGTGAGGCGCGATAGCCGGGGCTTTGCGGATCGTCCTTCAGCGCTCCGACAACGTTTGGCTGTGACGCCTGCCACGCCGGCGCGAGTCCGAAAAGCAAACCCGTCAGGAATGAAAGCGCCAAAGACGCGCCCAGCACTCGCAGATCGAGACTCAGATCGAGCGCAATCGGCGGGCCGACCGTGGGCATGAAGGTCATCAGCAGCCGATTGATTCCCAGCGCGACCAACAAGCCGGCGAAGCCACTCAGCAAACAGAGCAACACGCTTTCGGCCAGTAGTTGCCGCACGATACGCAGGCGGCTTGCGCCGAGCGCCAGGCGCACCGCTATCTCCTTGCTGCGCGCCAGCGCCCGCGCCAGCAACAGGCTCGTCAAATTCGCGCACGCAATCAGCAATACCAGACCGGTGACGGCCAGAAACAGACCGAGAAAGCCAATCAACATTATTTGGGTATTCGGAGGAAACGAACCTGCCGGCATCAGCCTCACGCCGAAGTCGCGGCCATCTTCTTGCCGGTTCTCCGCGCGTCGCGCCTGGTTGCCAATATCGAGTTGTAGCGCAATCGCGCTGAAGTCGGCCTCGGCCTGCTTGATTGTGGCGCCGGGTTTGAGCCGCCCCACCATATATAGCAATCTTCCCCCATCACGCGTCGTCAGCATATCTTTGCTCTGCGGAATGATCTGCGGCTGCATCATCATCGGCGCCCAGGCCTCAGGCGCGAAAACCGACTGCGTACTGGTGAAGCCTTGCGGCGCAACTCCGATTATGCTGAACGGATGTCCGTTGAGCGTTATCGTCTTCCCGATGATTCTCGGATCGCCGCCGAAGCGCCGCTGCCACATCCCATGGCTGATGACCGTCACCGGATGCGTTCCTGGCGTTTGATCTTCTTCAGGCGCGAAGAAACGCCCGACCGCCGGTTGTACGCCAAGCACGGAAAAGTAATTGCCCGAAACCAACATGCCCGATGCCTGGACTGCCTGTTCTTCCAGTCCCAGGCTCAACGGCGCCTCGCCCCAACACAACAATCCACTCAATACCTGGTTGCGGTCGCGGAAATCTTTGTAGGCCATATACGAAACTGGAAAAGCCTGGCGGCCCGAGGTGATCGTCACCACCCGCTCTGGTTGCGGGATAGGCAGAGGCCGCAACAGCACCACATTCGCCAGGCTGAAAATCGCAGTGTTCGCGCCGATGCCGATGGCCAGAGAGATCACCATGATGAGCGTGAAAGCCGGACTCTTGCGCAACAGGCGCACGCCAAAACGCAGGTCTTGAATCATTTCGTCCTCCCACCTTTCGGGCTGCAACCAGAGCGCGTCCCAGAAGGCGCTCAAACTTCGTCTCAACAGACTAAGCTTGTTCCGCCAATCGAGACGGTCCCACTGGGACAGCATCCGTTCGCGATAACGCAGTTCGGCCTCCCATTCCTGCCGCCAATCAGCTCGCAAGCGGCGCGGCACTATTACGCCGATCACCGCAATCAGCCAGAGATGGGGCCTGGCGCCGTATTGTTTGCGTAGAGAGAAGGCAGGCACAGTTTTAACCTCAGGCTCGCGAAGGTTTCTGATCGCGCTTCTTGTCGAGCATGGTCTGCTCCAACAACCGGTAGCGCTTGACTGCTTCAGCCAGCGCCTCGTGCCCTGCGCGCGTCATCTCGTAATTCTTGCGCGGCGGACGCTGCTCGGCTTGCGCGATGCTGTGCTTCTCCCACTTCGAGGTGACATAGCCCGCGCCCTCCAACCGACGCAGCGCCGGATAGACCGTCCCGCCCGGCAACCCCGTGATGTCTATGATGTCGAAGCCGTATTGATAGCCGCTCGCCACCGCCTGTAAGACGGCCGCGGCGGCATATGAGAGAAATCCCTTTCCCATGGCGAACTCCTTTAGCCTGACACTTTAGTCAGTATACTTCTTAATCAGGATACTTCTTAGAAAGTATTCTACATAGCATAAGTAAAAGCGCAAGATTGGATTGGAAAATTATTTTGGAATGGATTGATCGAGAGAGGCTGAAGAAAACCGGAGTGAATGATCCCCTGAAAGAAAGAAATGCGCGGTTCGTAGTCCCGCCTATAGGCGGAAGCCTAAGATATTACAGAAGGGGTCTGCATCAGACGATTCCGCCTAAAGGCGGGACTACGAACCATGCTCAACTACCGCCGGGCCTGCGGTGTGAGTTTCATCTTCAACATCTCGCCGCCGCGCGCGACCTCGACTTCGTACTCCTGATCGGGCTTCATCTCGCCGAGGGCGTAGGTGTAATCATAGACGCTTTTGATCTCGCGCCCGGCCAGCTTGACGATTTTGTCTCCGGCTTTCAGGCCGGCTTTTGAGGCTGGCGAATCGTCGCGTACAGCGTCGAGCAGCATCCCGTCGTTCGACTCGGCGTAGTTCGGCACCGTCCCGAGATAGACACGGAAGCCGGTCGAACGACTGCCCGACTGGCCACGGACGAGGGCGTATGCGGGGCGCGCTTCGCCGCGGTCAATCGCGCGCGCGATCTCGGCGACGAAGCCGACGATCTTGGCCTGTCCTTCGTAGTTGATCTTGTCCGCCGTGTCCGAGGGCTTGTGATAATCCTCGTGCGAACCGCTGTAAAAGAAGAGGACCGGAACCCGTTTCGCATAAAACGAGGAATGGTCGCTCGGCCCGAAGCCGTCCTCGCTCAATTGCAGCGTGAATCCGTTATTGAGGCTCTCGACCAGCTTGCGGAATTCCGGCGACGTGCCGACGCCGCCGACCGTCAACTTGTTCCCTCTCAATCGACCGACCATATCCAGGTTGAGCATCGCCACGGTGTTGGCCAGCGGCGCGCCCGGATTGTTGACGTAAGCATTCGACCCGATCAGCCCGGACTCTTCGGCGCTGAAAGCGATGAAGATGACGCTGCGGCGAAGTTGACCGCGTTGGGCGCTGAAGATGCGCGCGAGTTCGAGCAGTCCGGCCGTCCCCGAAGCGTTGTCGTCCGCGCCGTGATGAATGTCCGAAGAATTCGGCGCCAGGCTGCTCTCGCCGCCGTGTCCGAGATGGTCGTAATGGGCCCCGATGACGATGTATTCGCGCTTGAGATTCGGGTCATTGCCTTCTATCACTCCGACGACGTTGTAGGCCGGGACAGCGCGGCGCGTGATCTCCACCGATAGACCAACCGTCACGTCGCGCAGCTTCTGCGCGTATTCCGCCCATTTGTCTTTCGCTTTCTCCATCGCGCCGAGTTGCGCGGCGTCCGCCAGACCGAACCACTTCGCCGCCACCTGCCGCGAGACGACGGCGACGGGAACTCCGGCCTCGCCGGCGGTCTGGTCGTAGCTCAATTTCGCCAACCGCTCATTGCCGAACTTCTCGTCGGCGGCGATGACGACGAGCGCCACGGCGCCGCGGTCTTTCGCGGCTATCGCTTTCAGGCGCGCGTCAGAGTAGCGTCCGAATTGTCCGTGCGGGTTGTCGCCGTCGGGCGATCCCGCAAAGACGACCGCCAATTTGCCCTTAGCGTCCAGGTTCGCGTAATCGTCGTGCTTCAGATCGGCGGCGATGATGCCGTGGCCGGCGAAGACGATCCCGGCCTGCGCGACGGCGCCGTTCGAAGAGAAGCCGATCGGCGTCCATTCGGCGCCGAGCGCGACGGCGTTGTTCTTACCCTCGCGCGTGAAGCTCATAGAATTATTCTTCGCAAGCTCTACGCCCGCTATGAATGGAAACTCTTTCAGATAGCCGTTGCGTCTCTTTCCGTCGTGACGGCATTTGAGGTCGCCCTCGCCAAGGTTGGACGCGCAACCGAGTTTGAGTTGGTGAAACTCTTCGGCGACATAGTCCGCAGCCTTGTTCGCCCCGGTCGTTCCCGGCCGGCGGCCTTCGAGTTCGTCCGAGGCCAGATAGCCGACGTGTTTTTTGAGCGCCCCGACGTCCGGCGCGGTCGAAGGCGCCTGCTGCGTGAACGCCGCCTGCGCCAGGATGAAAAGAAAAATGAATGGCAAGAACCTATAAAGTCTGTTTTTCATGTTGTCTGGAACCTCGATGAGAGCGAGTCCAATTGTGAATGAGCATCGTTCAACTCAATCAGCCGTTACTTCAAACGATTTTGGCGCGCCGCGCCGCAGCCTGAAGTAGAAATATAACGGCAATCCCAATGCGATCAGAACGAGCCCGGTCACCGACTCCACCCGCTTGTTCACGAACGTGTTGATCACCAGCCAGGTCGCCACGAGCACGAAGACCAGCGGCATCACCGGATACCCCAGTGTTTTGTAAGGCCGCTCCGCGTTGGGCGCCTTGCGCCGCAGCACGAAGACGGATGAGGCGCACAGGCCGTAGAATATCCATGAGGCGAACAGCAGGCAATCGGTCAACTGGTCGAAGGTGCCGGACAGCGCCAGGACGCTCGACCAGACGGCTTGAATCATAATGGAGACCACCGGGACGCGCGTCGTCTGGCTCAAACGGGCCTGGCTGGCGAAGAAGACGCCGTCGCGCGCCATCGCGTAGGGCACGCGCGCGTTCGACAGAATCGAGCCATTGAGCGCGCCCAGCGCCGAGACCACGAAGGCCAACGCTACAAACCGCCCGCCGGATTCGCCGAGGAAGCTCTGGGCCGCCTTCGACGCCACGGGCAGAGCGTCGCGGTGCGCAGTCGAGTTTGAAGTCACGACTTCGCCGAGCGGCAACGCGTAGAAATAGGCCAGATTGGCCAGGCAATAGATCACCATTACGACGATCATCCCGCCGATCAGCGCGCGTGGGATGTTGCGCCCGGGTTGCTGCACCTC
The DNA here is from genome assembly GCA_035275805.1 of Blastocatellia bacterium. GTDB lineage: Bacteria > Acidobacteriota > Blastocatellia > RBC074 > RBC074 > JAJVID01. The sequence goes on along the minus strand of DATEMG010000593.1, from coordinate 7,887 downwards.
GCCCGCCGCCATCGGCATGTTGTTCCAGCCGTCGTAAGCCCACAGCGCCGCTAACATCGCCACGCCGAACGCCGCGAAGCCGCTCCACGCCTGCGTCCCCGCGGGTGTGGCCAGATTCGACCAGGTCACCGCCGGCGCAAAGAAGAAGACCCCTGCGATGACGGCGGCGAGGCCCGCGATCTTAAGCACCGTCAAAACGGACTGCACCTTGCCGCCGAAGGCCACGGTCAGGCAGTTGAGCGCCGAGAGCAGCAGGATCGCGCCCACGGCCACCAACTGCTTCGAGCCGAATTGCCAGTTGATCGTCTGGTCGAACAGCGTGAACTTGCGCTCGGCCCACACCTGATTGAGCGGCAGGAAGGCGGAGAGGAAGACCGCAAAGCCCGCGCCCAGCGCGGCGATCGAGGCGCTGCCCGCTACGATAAATCGCTGCCAGCCGAACAGGAACGCCGACGCGTCTCCGTAAGAATGTCTAAGATAGACGTATTCTCCGCCCGCGTGCGGCAGCATCGCGCCGAGTTCTGCGTAAGTGAGCGCCCCGGCGAGCGTCAGCAGCCCGGCAGCCACCCACGCAACCATGACCAGCGTGGGCGTGCCTACTCCTTGCGCCATCGGGGCGGCTTTCAAAAAGACGCCCGTGCCGATGACCGTGCCGATTACCAGCGCCGTGGTACCGGTCAGAGTAAGACCGCGAATCAGTTGATTTTTTTCTTCAGCCATTTTTGGTTCTCGAAATGCCTAGGTGAGTTCGCCGTCATTTTAACCGCTAAGCTCCCACATGGAAATCGGCCTTCCCTCAACCATTCTACTTTGGTTAGAGCCCCTTCAGGCCGGTTCTTGATTTTCTTCCCCTTGCCGCGCTGCGACGCTATTCCGCTTCAGGCTTGTCGGCAGTGACCCCTTGTGTCTGAGATGTGGCGCCCGCGACCTCAGCCTCCTGTTTTTTCAAAAGGCGTGTCACCCGCGGCTTCAGCCAGAACACAGCCAGCGCGGCGGCAATCACGTTGCATGCGACCGCCGCCCAGAAGACCGGCAGCCAGGAGCCGGAAGCCGTACTCAGCCAGGCGGCGCCTGGAAGAGCCAGAATTGAACCAACGCCCTTTGAAGTGTACTGGATGCCGTAATTGGTGGTCGCGTGTTTACTCCCGAAGATGTCAGCGATGGCTGCCGGGAAGAGCGAATAAATATCGCCCCAGGCGAAGAACATAAGGCCGGAGAGAGCGAGGAACCAGATGGGATGGCTTACCAACAGCGCGAGAGCCGTGATGGCCACCGCTTCCAGGATGAAGACCATCGCCATCGTGTCGTATCGGCCGAGATGATCCGAGACCCAACCGAAGAAGGGGCGCGCCGAGCCATTCAACACTTGATTCAACGTTATCGTTATGGTCAGGACGGTGGCGCCGCCAAAGAGAGCGTACTTGTCATAGCCATAGGTGACACAGATCGGTTTTAGTTGCCCCACCATCATCAGCCCGCTGGCGGTGACCAGGGTCATCATCAAATAGAGCATGTAAAAGGATCCGCTCCGCAACATTTCTTGCGGCTTATAATCGCGCGATGACTGCGGGGCCTTACGCTGCACGCTGTCTTTGATCGCCTCCCAGTTCGCCGGCGCCCAACCAGACGGCGGCAGGCGAAGGAACTGGGCGGCGATAAGCACCACGATCCCTTGAATGCTCCCCCAAAAGATGAACGCCGATTGATAGCCGCTGGCTTTGATCATATGTTCTATCGGAAGGGCTGTCAGCGCGGCGCCGAACCCATATGAACCGGCCACCATACCGACACACAGGCCGCGCCGATCCGGGAACCATTTGAGCGCGATTCCGATCGTGGCGCTATACACCGCGCCCGCTCCGATCCCGCCGAGGCTATACGCCAGATAGAGCTCAGGTAGCGAGTCGGCGAGACCGGCTCCGATCCACCCTGCTCCCACCAGCGCGCTGGCAAGGGCGACCACAATGCGCGGACCGAAGCGCTCAACCAGGTAGGCGTTGATCGGAAACAATCCCGTCTGCGCGATTACGAATAAAGTGAGGGCCAACTGGACCGCTTTAAGACTGGCATTCAGGCTCTCGGTCAGGTCTGTAGTAAACAGTGTCCAGGCGTACTGGAGATTTGCGATGGCCAGCATAGCGAAGATGCAGGCCACCAGTTGGCGCCATCGAGCGACGCCCGGGTCTGAGTTCTGCGGCGCCGTCATTCTTTGGCCTCCTTTTGGTTGTATTGGTTCGAAGATTTCGCCGGGCTTTTTATGGAACCAGGCGCTTCACGTTATCTATCGAGCGCCTTGCGCCAGCAATTTCACACACGCGTATACCGCCCGGGCGCCAGGTAGGGACAACCCCATTTTGCCGCCCAGCTCAACCACTGCGCCCACTATGGCTTCCAATTCCAGGGGCCGTCCGGCCTCCACATCCTGCAGCATGGATGTCTTGTGATATCCCACCTTCTCAGCTCCTTCGATCCGCTGTTCTATGGAGACGCCGATATCAACGCCCAATCTTTTAGCTACGGATTCAGCCTCCGTCATGATCTCGGCGGCCAGGGCGCGCGTCTCCGGGTATTGGACGATTTCGATGAGCGTGGCGCGCGTGAGAGCGCTGATCGGATTGAACGCGACATTGCCCATCAGCTTCACCCACATGTCATGCCGGATGTCCGCGCGGATCGGACACCGGAGACCGGCTTTGATGAAAGCGTCGGCGATGCGCCGGCACCGTTCGCTCTTCGATCCGTCAGGCTCGCCAATCGCGAAGCGCGTTCCTTCGATGTGTTCGACGATTCCCGGCTCCACGATGATCGTCGATGGATAGACCACACAACCGATCGCGCGAGCCGGGTCAAGGTAGCGGCTGATCACGCCGCCCGGATCAACCGTCTCCAGGCGCGTCCCCTCCCAGGGGCCGCCGTGGCGATAGAAGTACCACCAGGGGATGCCATTCTGCGCGCTGACAAGGCACGTCTCCGGACCCAGGAGAGGCGACAGGAGCGGGGCCATCTCAATCAGGCTATGCGCTTTGAGCGTCAGTAATGCGACATCAACCGCGCCGATCGAAGCCGGATCATCGGTTACCGCAGGACGGGCCTCGAATTCCCCGAGCGAGCCGCGGACGCGCACGCCACGCTCCCGCATCGCGCGCAGATGAGTTCCACGCGCAATCAAAGTGACGTCTTCGCCCGATTTAGCCAGCATGGCGCCGACGAAGGCGCCGATCGCGCCCGCGCCGACCACTGCAAATCTCATTGCGATTTTGCCTTTCATCCACGAAGCCACACGAAGGAACGCGAAGGAAGAAAACTTGAAATTCTTTCTCTTGGTGTTACTTCGTGTGGCTTCGTGGATGGATCATTCACGAGTCTTGGCGATCTCGGCCGCCACATTGCGGCGTTGAATCTTTCCGGTGGCGGTGCGCGGGATCGCTTCAACGATGTAAATCACTTTTGGACATTTGAAATCGGCGAGCGACGCGCGGCAATGGGCGATCAATTCCGCTTCGGTCGCCTCGCTCGCGAGTTTTACCGCCGCCGCCACCTCTTCGCCGTAAACCCGGTCCGGGACGCCGAAGCACACAGCTTCAGCTACCGCATGATGGGAGAGCAACACTTCATCAATCTCTCGTGGCGATATCTTCTCGCCACCGCGATTGATCAACTCTTTGATACGGCCAACCAGCGTCAGATAGCCGTCGCCGTCCAGATACCCCTGATCACCCGTGCGGAACCAGCCTTGAGAGAATGAGGATGCGTTGGCCTCGGCGTTGCTTTCGTAGCCGCTGAAGACGTTCGGCCCTTTGATGGAGACTTCGCCCGTCGCGCCTGCCGGCAGCAAATTTCCGGCCTCATCGAGGATGGCGATGCTCACAGCCGTGCCGCGCCCGACCGAGCCAGGCTTGCGCGCGCTGGGGGGCAGCGGATTGGAAGCCATTTGATGCGCGGCCTCCGTCATCCCGTAGGCTTCGAGCACCGGCGCGCCGAACCTCTCCTCGAGGTCGGCCATCATTTGTGGCGGCAAGGCTGCGCTGCACGAACGAATGAAACGTAGATGCTCGGCTCCCGCGGGCCGCGCGCCCGCTTTTGACCGCGCCAGCAACACTTGATGAATCGTCGGCACCGCAGAATACCAACTCACGCGATGATCCCTTACAGTGGACCAGAACGAGAGCGGGTTGAAGCGTGGCGGCGCGACGACCGTTCCGCCTGTGAACAGGGTGGCCAACGTTGAAGCCACCAGCCCATGCACGTGAAACAGAGGCATCACGCACAAAGAGACATCCTCGGCGGTGAGCCCGTAGGTTTCAGCGACGTTGCGAGCGGAGATCTTCAGATTGGTATGCGAGAGCGGGACGCGCTTGGGACGGCTGGTTGTCCCGCTGGTGTGCAAGACCAAAGCCGTCTCATCAGCGTCAGGATATTCGCGGGCGCGCGAAGAGCCAGCCGTCCCGGAGGATGAAAACCGAACCTGGCCATTGCTGTCGAGGTCCGCTTCGATGATCAGCGTCTGATCGCCGGCCGCGGCCCTGGCTTCATCGGCCCCGGTCGGAGGAACGATCAGAGCGCGAGCCCCGGTATCATCGAGGTAAAACTTGAACTCGTCGAGCCGATAGGCCGGATTGAGCGGCGCGGCGGCGCCGACTGCCGAAGCAGCCAGGAACGAGACGATCATCTCCAAACCGCTAGGCAAGGCCATAGCGATGCGGTCTCCGCGACCAAGACCGACCTTGTTGAGACTGGCGGCAACGGAATCTACTTGCCGCCGAAGCTGATCGTAAGTGACCACTGGCCCGTCGCCTGAAACGGCGATGGCGATGTGTGATGGACTGCCATTATCCAGCAAGTCGAGAATCATTATTTTTCCGCTCCGAATATCTGCAAGATAGGTGTTAGTTGAGGCAGATTATCACCGTGAATTTTGTTTTGTCCAGAATTTAACGGAGCGTCTCGATTGTCGCTTGTTTACTCGCGCCTCTTTCCTGTGAACTCCTGGTCAGACGAAGCCACAAACCGGGCGAGTAAACAACTCGCCCCACATAGGCATCTGTGGCGCGAGTTGTTTACTCGCGCCTCTTTTCCTGCTCTACGGCCTGATCACAGTGCCGTCTCTCCTTCTGGTGGTCCCCCAACTGTAATCGAAATCGGGCGGCCCTTCCGGGAATGGGAATTTCGCCGCGAGTTTTTCATCCACCTCCATACCGAGGCCGGGTTTTTCCTGCGCGTGCATATAGCCGTTTTTGACTTCAGGACAGCCTACAAAGACCTCTTTCGTGTTCTGCTGGAAGATCGCGCCCTCGTGGATGCCGAAGTTGTAACTGGCCAGTTCGAGCGCGAGTTGCGCGGCGTGCGCGACGGGCGAAGCGTCGCCGGGGCCGTGCCAGGCCGTGCGGACGCCGAAGAACTCTGAGAGCGCCTGTACCTTGCGCGCCGGACTCAATCCGCCAATCTGCGAGATGTGGATGCGGATGAAGTCTATCAGCCGGTCTTTGATCAGCGGCACGTATTCGTGCTGCGTGTTGAACAGTTCGCCCATCGCCAGCGGCGTCGAGGTCTGTTGGCGCAGCAGACGGAAATGATCGTTCTCTTCCGGTGGGAACGGGTCTTCGAGGAAGAAGAGGCGATGCCTTTCGATGTCTTTACAGAGTTGAATCGCCTGCGGCAGCGTCACGCGCTCGTGCACGTCGTGCAATAGCTCAACCTCCTCGCCGAGTTTCGTCCGCAAATGGTCGAATAGTTTGGGAAGCATTCGGACGTAAGGGGCCGAATCCCAAATCCTGTTCGGGTTCGGGTTGGTCGGGCCGATGGCTTCGGTTGTCGTTTCTGCGCCGCCGGCGGTAGCGCCGCGCGCGCCGTAGGTCGCCAGGCCCGGCACCCCGCCCTGCACGCGGATGTAGCGGTAGCCCATCTCCATCCCGCGCCGCGCGTTTTCCTCGACCTGCTGGAAATCGCGTCCGCTGGCGTGGAAATAGAGGTCGGCGCCGAAGCGAACCTTGCCGCCGAGCAGTTGATAGAGCGGCATGTTCGCGCGTTTGCCCTTGATGTCCCACAGCGCGATGTCCACGCCGCTCATCGCGTTGAAGAGCGATGGGCCGTTGCGCCAGTACGAGCTCATATACGACGACTGCCAGATGTCCTCGATCTCGTCCACGTTGCGACCGATCAGAAATGGCTTCAGATACTTCTCGACCGCAGTCTGGACGACGTAGGCGCGCTGAGTGAACGTGGCGCATCCCCAACCATGCAGGCCCGGCTCGGTCGTCTCGACTTTGACAATGACCAGGCGTATGCGGTCGGGCGCGGTCAGGATCGTCTTGATGTCTCTGATCTTGACGGGCGCCAACCCTTTGCGCGAACCCTGCTCTTGCGGAGTTTGGTTTTGCAATGGGTCAGCTAATACACTGCCTGTTGAAATCATACCGGCGCCGGCGGCGGCTTGGGACAGAAAACTCAATGCCTCTCTGCGGTTCATAGTTTTTCCTCTATTTCACGGTGTTGAATGTTCGGCGTTCCATCTCGTCGGTCTTGCTCTCGTCGAAACGATGTTTGCGCAGAAAATCTTCGGTGATGTTGACGCCCAGCCCGGGCGCGGTCACAGGATAGACCGCTCCCTTGTCAGCCTTCCATCCGCTCACGACAATCTCGCGGAAGATGGCTTCATCAGGCTCGAAGAACTCAAGGATCAAGAAGTTCGGGATCGAGAAGCAGGCGTGCATCGAAGCGATCGTGCAGATGGGGCCGTTCGGATTATGCGGCGCAACAGGGACGTAATAAGCGTCGGCCATCGCCGCTATCTTCTTGAACTCCGTGACGCCGCCCGTTCGCGCAATGTCCGGCTGAACGATCCGCACGGCCTGCCGCTCGAGCAATTCACGGAAACCGTGCCGTCCGAAGATGCGTTCGCCTGTCGCCAGCGGAACGTTCACCACACGCTGCACTTCAGCCATTGCCGCGACGTTCTCCGGCGGGACGGCTTCTTCGTAAAAGAACAATCGGAAGGGCTCGAGCGCGCGGATGATCTCAATTGTGGATTTGGTATTCCAGCGGCCGTGGACGTCAATGGCTATGTCATAATCAGCCCCGCCCGCCTCGCGCACGGCTCTGACCTGGGCCACGGCGTTGCGCAGCTCCTGCTGAGTAACTTCGCGGCTGAACGGCGTCGTGGTGAATGGATCGAACTTACAACCGGTGTAACCTTTGGCCACCAGCTCTTTCGTCTTCTGCGCCATCGCTTCGGGCGTACGAGGAATCCCCTCGATCCAACCGTTAGCGTAGACCCTCAACTTCTCGTGAACCTGACCGCCGAGCAGTTTATAAACCGGTACTCCCAGTTTCTTCCCGACAATGTCGTATAGCGCCGTATCAATCCCGCTGATCGCGGCCATCACCACCCCGCCCATGCCGTTGTAGTATAGAAAGCGATACATCCGGTTCCAGATCGCTTCGATATTCCATGCGCTCTCGCCCACCACCACACTGCTCAGGTTTTTGACGGCCGCCGCAATCGGTTGCACCCCGGGAAAGTTCGTCCCTTCGCCCCACCCGACAATGCCTTCAGCCGTCTCCACACGCACGAACAGCCAGGGGCCGTAGCCTCGGACTCCCGTCAACAGATGCGGCTCAACCTTTGTGATTTTGAGCGACGTTCCCGACTCTTGCGCCCGCGAGAATCCGCTCAACCTTCCTGACGCAATCAGACTTCCGGTCAGTCCCCAGCTTGCGCGTTTTAGAAAAGAGCGCCGTGAATCGCTGCTTACGTGTTTGCCGATAGTCATAAATTCCTTCATTGGATCTGATGGTTCGCTCACTTTCCGAGCGCTTTTTGAAATTGCGCCTCCCTTCGCGTCCTTTGCGCCTTTGCGCCTTTGCGAGAACCGCCGCCCAAACGAGGAA
>DATEMG010000592.1:0-7109 GCA_035275805.1 Blastocatellia bacterium | reverse complement strand
TGGTTGCGCTTAATTTTCAAAGACCATCTACCAATGACAGCGGCCGGTCGGCCCTCACATCCCTCCGGAGAGGCGGCGTTCAACCAGCACGGTCACCGAAGAGTTCAAACCGCGGGAACGATAAACGCGCTGCGTGGCCTTTTGAAAGTCTTCCGGCCTCGCCTTTGGAATATCTATAAACTTCTGCGGATTGCGATCAACCAGCGGGAACCACGAACTCTGGATTTGAACCATCACCCGATGCCCGCGACGGAACGTGTGATAAACATCGGGCATCTCGAAGTTTATCGCGGCTGGTTGATTCGGCGTCATCGGTTCGGGCTTTTCAAAGCTGTTGCGGAACTTCGCGCGAAAAGGCTCGCCGTGCACCAACTGCTGATAACCGCCCATCTCTACAGCGTTGGCCGGAATCGGCCGGTCCTGGGGAGGCTCCGGGGTCGGATAGTCGCCAGGATAGACATCAATCAGTTTCACGACGAAATCGGAATCGGTCCCGGAAGTCGAAACGTTGAGGCTGACTTTGATCGGCCCGGCGATTGTCAGGTCTTCTTCCAGCGGCCCGGTTTTATAAACCAGCACATCGGGACGCTGCGCGGCGAAGCGCTGATCCTCGGTCATGTAATCGGAAGTGAATCCGCGCGTGATGTAGCCCAGATGCGGCGTGGGCCGATTCGGGTCGCTGATGTACTCGTCGAAGGCGCGTTCTTCAGCCGGCGCGGCGCTCAGCAATCTCTCGCCGGCGTGGAGCCAGAATGTCATCGGCTTGGCGTCCTTGGGCGGCCACTGGCTGTGACGCCGCCATTCGTTCAAGCCGGTGACGAACATAAACGCTTCGGGCAATTCAACCGCTTTATCTTTCAGATAGCGCATAAAGAAAGGGAACTGAATCTGCTCGCGGTAAAACAGGCCCGTCTTCACGCCGAGGCTCACATTGCCCAATCTATCTCCATCGCCGCGTGACCAGCCGCCGTGCGACCACGGCCCCATCACCAGCATATTGACCGTGCCCGGATTGTTCTTCTCGACCGCGCGATAGATGTGGAACGGCCCCACAGGGTCTTCAGCGTCGTACCATCCGCCGACATTGAGCACGGCGCATTTCACGTTGTTCATAAATTTCCACAGCGAACGCCCGCGCCAGAATTCGTCATAATTCGGATGGTCAACGATCTCCTGCCAGTAGCGAGCCTCGCCGCCTAACAGCTTCTGGTTGACTTCAGCCAGTGGGCCAAGATTCAAAAAGAAGTCGTAACCATCGGGCGTGCCGGGGTCGAAAGCTATACGACGCTTAGGCGGTTGCGGCTGGTCGCCGCGCGGACGAAAGCCTGAATAGAACCAGAAATTGGCCGCCAGCATAAACGCGCCGTTGTGGTAAACATCGTCACCCAGGTAGTAATCGGCTGTCGGCGCCTGGGGCGAAGCGGCGAAGAGCGCCGGATGCGAATCAATCATGCTCGCCGCGACATGAAAACCGGGCTGCGAAACGCCGATCATTCCGGCCTTGCCGTTGTTGTTCGGAATGTTTTTGAGCAGCCATTCGATGGTGTCGTAAGTGTCCGTGCTTTCGTCAATGTCCTTCGGGCCGCGTTTGTTCGGCTGGTGCGGTCGCACCTGCTGGAATTCGCCTTCGGACATATATCGTCCGCGCGCGTCCTGATAGACGAAGATGAATCCTTCCCGCTCGAAATGTTCCGAAGGCCCGAGCGACGCGCGATAATGGTCAACGCCATAAGGAGTGACACTGTAGGGCGTGCGCGTAAGCAGGAATGGATAAGGCCGCGAAGCGTCTTTTGGCGTGTAGACGACAGTGAACAATCGAACGCCGTCGCGCATCGGGATCAGGAATTCGTGCTTGGTGTAATTCGCCCTGACGGCGTCAGCGTTCTGCGCGGGGGGCTGCGCAGGCGCGAGCGGACGCGAGATCAAAAACAAGGTGGTCAGTATGACGAGATGCTTGATACAAACCGCGCTTTTCATAAAATCGTCCCAACCGGTTGATGATTGCTTACTCCCCCGCGCGCCACATCGCCGTTTTCAGAGCATTCGCGTCAGTCACGAGATCATTGTTCAGGGGTTCAGGCAATGTGGAAAAGGCGAGTCGGATTATATGAAGTGAATGGAGGCGGCGATCGGAATCGAACCGATGAATAAAGGTTTTGCAGACCTCTGCCTTACCACTTGGCTACGCCGCCTTGTCAAATGCGAGCTGATCGGGGTCGCTCATTAGCGAACCCGTATGCTCACATAATCGACCTTTTTCCGTCAAGCCCTCCGCCGTCGCCAGACCGCGCCGCGGTCCGCAATCACATCGATGATGAGACGCGCTCTTAGGATTCATGCTTAGGCTTCAGATAATTTGACTCACACCCATGAGCCGTTATAATCATTTTGCGGAATGAATGTCTGTGATCGATTCAAGGGGGAATCGAATCACAAAATCAGAAAAGGAAGTATCAGTCATGCGGCAGCCGGTCATCATCAGCGCAACGCGCACCGCAATCGGAAAATTTCAGGGGGCATTGAAGCCGTTCACTGCGCCTCAACTCGGCTCCATAGTCGTGCGCGCGGCAGTCGAACGCGCAGGGCTGGAGGCTTCGCGGATTGACGAAGTGATTATGGGGTGCGCTCTGCAGGCGGGGTTGGGGCAGAACCCGGCCCGGCAAGCCGCGCTCGGCGCCGGCCTGCCCGACAGCGTATCAGCCTTCACCATCAATCACGTCTGCGGATCGGGTTTGAAGACGGTGATGCTGGCCGCGCAGGCGGTCGCGCTCGGCGACAACGATGTAATCGTCGCGGGCGGCATGGAGTCGATGTCGAACGCGCCTTATCTGTTGACGAAGGCCCGCGATGGTTATCGCATGGGCGACGGACAGATCGTCGACTCGATGATTCACGACGGCCTCTGGTGCGCCTTCGATCATTGGCACATGGGCGAGACCGGGGAGGTGGTGGCCGAGAGGTACGAAATCACCCGCCAGCGGCAGGACGAATACGCCCTCGGCTCGCAGCTCAAGGCGGCGGCCGCAGTCAAGACTGGAAGATTCAAAGACGAAATCACGGCGGTTGAGATTCCTCAGCGCAAAGGCGCCTCGTTGATATTCGACACGGACGAGGGGCCGCGCGAAGATTCGTCGCTAGACTCGCTGGCGAAGCTGAAGCCCGCCTTTCGTTCGAACGGAACTGTGACCGCCGGCAACGCCTCGACGATCAACGACGGCGCGGCCGCCTGCGTCGTGACCTCGGAAGAGGTCGCGCGGAAATTGGGTCGCGCGCCGCTCGTTCGGATCGCAGCTCAGGCGACCTCAGGCATCGAGCCCAAGCTGGTGATGATGGCGCCGGTCGAGGCGGTCAGGAAAGTCGCGGCTAAAGCCGGGTGGGATTTGAAGAGCATCGACCTGTTCGAACTCAACGAGGCATTCTCTTCGCAATCAGTCGCCTTGGTCGAACAGCTCGGAATTGACCCGGAGAAGGTCAACGTGAACGGGGGCGCGGTGGCGCTCGGTCACCCGATCGGCGCCTCGGGCGCGCGCGTGCTGGTGACGCTGATTCACGAGATGATTAAACGAAAGGTCGGCCGCGGCGTGGCGAGCCTCTGTCTGGGAGGCGGAAACGCCGTCGCGCTGGCCGTCGAGAGGGTATCCGCCGGAAGATAAACCTGTTGGTTTCACATATGATCTTTTGTCAACGTTGTAAGAAAGCGAACCCATCCGACGCGGAATATTGCGAAGAGTGCGGCGCGGTTCTGATGTTGATCTCGCGCGCGCGCGGCTCTTCCGCGTTCGACGTCGGCGAGAACACTCTTGAAGAACACATGCTCGAACGGATCAGCGCCCTGGAGTCGGCGCTGACGCGCGCAAACGACCGCTTCGAGCAGTTGCTGGAACTCGCGCAGCAGCAGGCCACGGGCAGCTTCTACGACCACATGATGCTCGAAGCGCTGACCGAAATCCTCACCGAGATGCGCGCGGTCAACCCTGAAGAACTCGAACAGCGCTGGCGCAGCCGCGTCGCGCGCCACTACGAAGAGACCGCAGAGCGCGAACGCCTCGACGAACGCTGCGACCAGATCATCTCGGCCTATCGCGGCGCCGACCGCGAAGATTTCATCGACCAGGTCGAGGAGGGAATCCTGCTCATCAGCGAAGGCCGCACGCGGAGGGGCTTGCGGATGCTGGAATCGGGGCTCGCGCTCGACGAACGCAACTCCGAACTCAGCTTCACCATCGGCGAATACTATTTCAACCTTGGCAAATCGCTCGAAGCGGCGGTCTTCCTGCGCCGCGCGCTAGACGAGCAGGGCGATCATTTCGGCGCCCGGCTGCTGCTTGGACTGCTGAGCGGCGACGAGGGAGAGGCCGAATCCGCCAAGATCCATTTGCAGCGCGCGCTCGTGCTCGACGCCCAGTCGTTCGCCGCCCATTACGGACTCGGGCGCCTTTTCGCGCGCGAAGGCAAGCTGGACGATGCGTTGTCGCACTTGCGGCGCGCGCTCGAACTCAACCCCTCGCCCGAGATGCATTATCTGGTCGGGCGCACTTATCTGGAGTTGGGCCGCCCGGAGAAGGCCATGAGGCACCTGCAAAAAGCCATCCGGCTCGACCCTCATTTCGACGTGGCGCAGTACAGCCTGGGATTCATCTACTGGCAATCGAACCGCACGTCGGAGGCTCGCGAACACTTCCGCCTCGCTTACGAGATCAATCCGCAGGACGCCGACTACCGCGCGGCGGTGCAGGCCCGCGCCGGCGATAAATTGCCAACCCCGCCCGCCCCCGGGTGGTCGAGCATCTTCCCACGCCGCAAGGTCAAACTCAGCGAATCGCGCTTTGTCGAATTGCTCTGGCGCGACCTTAACGCCTTCTCGATCTCTCCAGTCCCCCTGAGGAAGACCCCGCGCAAATGACATGCTATAATCGCGCCCGTTCAGCCCGATGAATGAAGAATCAATGAACGAGTTATCACAGAGAGTAGAGTTCAGCTTTGACATCATCATAAGCTCCGCGCCTTTTTGAAAATAGCGGCGGCGCTTGTAGATGATGCGTGACTATCCTGCCTAAGGGCGCCGCCATTGGCGGATCAGTATCCGATCCGTTCTAATTGGCTGCGGGCCGCTCGCAATGGCTAACCATCAACCTGCGTTTCCTCCCGGTCGACCGGGAAAATGCACAGAAAGAGTAAAAACCTATGGCAATGGAAAAAAGTGAAAAGACGAAGGCCGTCGAAGCGGCTCTGCTCAACATTGAAAAGCAATTCGGCAAGGGCGCGATCATGCGCCTCGGCGATCACAAGTCCGAAGACGTGCCGGTGATCTCGACTTCGAGCATCGGCCTTGACGCGGCTGTCGGAGTCGGCGGGCTGCCGCGCGGGCGCGTCATCGAAATCTTCGGCCCGGAAAGCTCCGGCAAGACCACGCTGGCGCTGCACGTCGTGGCCCAGGCGCAGAAGGCGGGCGGCATCGCGGCCTACATCGACGCCGAACACGCGCTCGACGCCATCTACGCCGAGAAGCTCGGCGTCAACATCAACGACCTGTTCGTCTCGCAGCCCGATTCGGGCGAGCAGGCGCTGGAAATAACCGAATCGCTGGTGCGGTCGAACGCGGTTGACGTGCTGGTGATCGACTCGGTGGCGGCGCTTACTCCGCGCGCCGAACTCGAAGGCGACATGGGCGACAGCTTGCCAGGGCTGCAGGCGCGCCTGATGTCGCAGGCGCTGCGCAAACTCACGGCGGTCGTGGGCCGGTCGAACACTTGTCTGATCTTCATCAACCAGATTCGCGAGAAGATAGGGGTCATGTTCGGGTCGCCGGAAACGACCACAGGCGGACGCGCGTTGAAGTTCTATTCCTCAATGCGCCTCGACATCCGCCGCCTCACGCAGATCAAGGACGGCGAGAACGTCATAGGGAATCGCACCAAAGTCAAAGTCGTCAAAAACAAAGTCGCGCCGCCTTTCCGTGAAGCCGAGTTCGACATCGTGTATGGCGAGGGAATATCGAGGCTCGGGGAGTTGATCGACATCGGCGTCGAGAACAAGATCGTCGACAAGGCCGGCGCGTGGTTCTCGTACAAGGGCGAGCGGCTGGGTCAGGGGCGCGACAACGCTAAGAACACGCTCCGCGACAACCCCGCGATGCGCGACAAGATCGAGGCCGAAATCCGCGCCGCATTGGGCATCGGCAAACCTCAAGCGGCCGCTGGAGCGGCGGCGGCGGCCGAAGCCTCGCCTGCGCCAACTCCTGCGCCGACGGGCAGGCGAGGCGCCGCGAAATCGGTTGAGGATTAAGGACACGGGGAATGGGGAATGGGCAGTGGGGAGTGGGGGAGTGTAAAATAACTTCCCCATTCCCCATTCCCCATTCCCTATTATTTTGAAGAAATTATGGCAAAGCGATTGACGCAAATGGTTGACTGCGCGGGTTGAGCGTCGAAACTGTCGCCGAGCGCGCTCGCCCAGGTTCTGGGCGGTCTACCTGAGCAACCACACACTCCAGAACTGATTATCGGCTACGACACCGCCGATGACGCCGCAGTGTATCGTTTGCGCGACGACCTTGCCCTGGTCCAGACCGTGGATTTCTTTACGCCGATCGTCGACGACCCGTTCGATTACGGGCGCATCGCCGCGCTCAATTCGATCAACGACGTCTGGGCGATGGCGGGGACGCCGATCACCGCGCTGGCCATCACCTGTTTCCCGAAAAAGGACGTGGACTACGCGATCCTCGGCGAGATCATGCGCGGCGGATTGAAAACGCTCAATGAGAATGGGGTTACGCTGGTCGGCGGCCATAGCGTGGACAACGATCAGATCATGTTCGGCTACGCGGTGACCGGATTGATTCACCCCGACCAGGTCGCGGCCAACGCCGGCGCGCGTCCCGGCGACGCGCTGATTCTGACCAAGCCCATCGGAACGGGCGTCATCTCGACGGGAATAAAATTCGAGAAGGCGAGCGCCGAGGTGGCCGCCGCCTCCATTGAAACGATGTTAACGCCAGGGCGCGCCGCCGCCGAGGCGATGCGCGAATTCGGCGTGCGCGGCGCGACCGACATCACCGGTTTCGGACTGCTAGGCCATGCCTGGGAATTGGCGAAGGCCAGCAATGT
>DATEMG010000591.1:0-14565 GCA_035275805.1 Blastocatellia bacterium | reverse complement strand
TCGTCTCATAAGTCAGCCGCTTGCTTACGCGCGCGGTACTGTACCAATCTTGAGTGTTCTGGATTAAATAAACACCAAAATATTTAGTTAACACTGTATTCACTCTTCATTCTTTGCAAGATAACTGCCGGATCGCAAATTTCACCCTGTTTCTACTTGAGGCCTCAGGCGAGGTCAATTGGGGAAAATACGGGATTGCTGGGAGGCGTCTACTGAGAAAGGTCGTCCGGCGTGGGCGAAACGGAGACCAACCCTATCTTGATCGCGTATTGCACCAGTTCAGCGTTGGTTTGGACGCCGAGCGCTTCCATCATTTCGTATTTATGAGATTCGACCGTACGGGCCGAAATGTTGAGGATGGAGGCGACTTCCTTCATCGTGCGGCCTTCGGCGACAAGCTGCAGCACCTCGCGCTGGCGCGGCGTCAGCTTGACGGCCGGCTGGCGCTCCTGGCGGGCGGCGCCCATCAGGAAGCTTAATACGTCTTTGGTTATCAGCGGCGTAACATAGGCGCGGCCCTTGGCCACCTCGTGAATGGCTGCGATGAGTTCTTCACCGGCAGAGGACTTGAGCAGGTAACCGGAAGCGCCCGCCCGAAAAGCCTCGGCCGCGAGTTGCGCCTCGGCGTGCATGGTCAGGAAGACGATCTTGGCCGTGACCCCGTCACGCTTGAGCTGGCGCGCGGCGTCAAGGCCGTTCAGCAGCGGCATGGAAATGTCCGCCACGATCACGTCGGGCTTGAGGTTTCGCGCGGCGTCCAACAACGCGCGCCCGTCGCCGACCGTGCCGACGAATTCGAACTCGTCTTCCAGCAAGCTTCGCAAGCCTTCCGCCACGATGGTGTGATCGTCAGCCAGCAAGACTCTTGTTTTGCTCATACTCCCGCCTCAATGGAATTTGCGCTCTCAATTCAGTCCCCGCGCCCGGCCGTGTCGTTAATACAAAAATGCCATGCAGCAACTTCACCCGCTCTTCCATACTGACCAGCCCAAGTCCGCGGCCTTCTCGCGCCTGTCCCGAATCGAACCCGACGCCCTCATCTACGACGCGCAACTCTACGGCGCCGTTAACGCGGGTCAGCGCCACTATGGCGCTCCGAGCGCCCGAATGCCTTGCGACGTTACGCAATGATTCCTGCGCCACACGGTAAAGGCAAAGCGCCGCGTCCTGCGATATGGCTTCGACGCCGTCCCGAATGTCGAGCGTAACAGCGATCCCTTCCCGGTCGGAGAACTCCGCGCAATAAGAATTAAGCGCGGCGGGAAGGCCGACGTGTTGCAGAATTGAAGAGTGCAGATCGTGCGATAATTGCCGGATGCGTTCGGAGAGCCAGTCCGTCTTCTCCCGCAGCCTGACGATCTGTTGCTGAACGGCGGCGCCGGCGTCAGGGAACTGGCGCTTGAGACGGCTGATGCCTATGGCCAGCGCCGCTACCTGCTGGTTCAGGTCGTCATGCAACTCGCGCGCGATGTGTCTGCGCTCATCCTCCTGGGCGGCGATCAATCGTCCGGCCAGGTCTTCTATCCGGGCGTGGCTTCTGCGCAGGGCCTCCTCGTTGCGGCGGAGGGCTACTTCCGCCAGCTTGAGTTCGGTGACGTCCCGCACGCTGACCAGCAGGCAAGGCTCGTCGCGTATCATCATCGGCTCGGCGCAGGTCAAGACATTCCGGATTTCGCCCGTCTTCTTTCGTAAATCCACTTCGAAGTCGCGCGCGGAACCTTGCTCGTCCACCATAGAAACCAGCCGCGCTCGTTCGCCGGGGTTCTGGTAGATTTGCAGTTCCCACACTGTGCGCCCAACCGCTTCGTCGCGAGTGTAGCCGAGAAGTTCTTCCCAACGCCCGTTGACTTCCATGATCATGCCGTCATCCAGGCTGGCGATGGCAATCGCATCGGGGCTGGAGCGGAAAGCCTTGGAGAATTTGTCTTCGGACAGTAGAAGCGCATCTTCGGCTTGCTTGCGTTCGGTAATGTCAACGATCAAGCCGCTCATTTTCAGGCATTGCCCGCCTTCGTCGTAAATAGGCTTGGCTCGCCCCTCCACCCAGCGCACGCTCCCGTCAGGCCAGATGATGCGGTACTCATGCCGGTATTCTCCCTTCTCCGCGATCGCTCTATTCATCGCCGCCGTCGCCGCCGGCAGGTCATCCGGATGCACACGGTCAGCCCAGGTGTAATAATCCGGCTCGACGCTGAATGGCCTGAGGCCCATAACCGTGTAATGCTCCTTTGACCATTTGACGGCGTTGGTTCTCGTATCCCATTCCCAGACACCCATGCGCCCCGCTTCGAGCGCAAGCCGCAGACGCTCTTCACTCTCGCGCAACTCCTCCTCCATCTGTTTGCGTTCGGTGATATCACGCCCGACCGCCTGAAATTCAATGACCTTTCCGGCGGCGTCGAGGATTGCATGGTCAATCCATTGCTGCCAGCCCATGTTCCCGTTGGGAAGCAGCACCTCGTGCTCATCTATCTCTACGCGCGGATTTTCGACTAACGATTCGACGTGTCTGCGAACGCCTTCGCGCGCCGGCTCGGGGATTAGGTCGAGGAATTTCGCGCCGATGAGCTCTTCCTGAGTCTTGCCAAAATAACGGCAGTAGGTGGCGTTGACAAACGTAAGCGTGGTGTCCGGCAGGTAGCGGCATATCAACTCGGTCTGGCCCTCCACCACGCTGCGATACCTGTCCTCGCTCGCGCGCAACTCCTCTATGGCGCGCGCTCGTTTGTAGGCCGGCCAGAGGCGCGCGGTGATGTCGCGCATCAACTGCGTCTCGTCCGGACGCCAATCCCGCGCTTGCGGGTGATCAATAGTCAAATTGGCTTCCCACTGCCTTTCGTTCAGGGCAGGTATAGAGATGAATGCGCCGACGCCGATGGATCTGTATTTGGCGGCGAAATCGCGGATTCGCTGATCGTTCATCACGTCTTTGACGACAGTGGCTCGCCCGGCCTCGAACTCATCGAGGCAATCCGGCGTGATAAAATCACTGATGCGGTACTCGCCTACAATGCTCGGACCGGCGTTACGCCAACCCTCCCAGCTTTCACGAACGAACGCCAAACCAGCCGCCGGATTTACTTCGATAACGTAGCAGCTGGCAACGCCGAGGTATTCGCCAAGCCTGCTTGTCGCCAACCGGATGATTTCGTCCGCATCGGCGGTTTGCGACAGCTCGAAGTCAAGATGGTTGATGAATTGTGTGTTGAGTTCGGCCCGCTTGGTCTCGGTAATGTCAACGACCGAGCCGATATAGCCGAGGAATTCGCCCTGCGAGCCGAAGCGCGGCCTGGCGGAATCAATCGCCCACCGATACTCGCCGTCATTGCGCCGCAGACGGTATTCGAGCCGGAACGCCTCGCGCTTCTCATTAGCGGCGAGGAAAGTCTTTTCCGAAAGTTCGCAGTCATCCGGATGAATGGCGCCGACCCAGCCGAACCCGAGGCCGGTTCCGGGAGTCTGGCCGGTGAACTCGTACCACGATTGGCTCACATAGGAGCAAGCGCCATCCGCCTCGGTCACCCAAACCATCACCGGAGCGTTGTCGGCCATGTTACGGAAACGAGCTTCGCTTTCACGCAGCGCCTCTACTGACCGCGCCCGTTTGAAGGCTGGCCAGAGGCGCGCGGTGATATCACGCATCAGTTGCGTCTCGTCCGGGCGCCAATCCCGCGCATGCGGGTGATTTATATTCAAACTGGCTTCCCAATGCTTTTCGTTCAGAGCAGGAATGGTGACGAATGCGCCGACGCCGAATTCCTCGTATTTGGAGGCTAAATCGCGAGTTCGCGGATCGGTCCTCACGTCGTTGACCACAGCGGCCTGCCCGGCCTCGAGCGCCTCGCGGAACTCTGGTGTGGTGAAATCACTGATGCGGTATTCGCCCACTATGCTTTTCCCATCGAGACGCCATCCATGCCAACTTTCACGAACGACCGCCAAATCAGCCGCCAGGTTTACTTCGATGACATAGCAACTGGCCACGCCGAGGTAATCGCCGAGCCTACCTGTCGCCAGCCAGATGATTTCGTCCGCATCGGCGATCTGCGACAGCTCGAAGTCAAGCTGGTTGATGAATTGTGTGTTGAGTTCGGCCCGCTTGGTCTCAGTAATGTCAACGACCAAGCCGTTCACTTTCAGGCATTGCCCATCTTCGTCGTAAACTGGCTTGCCGCGCCCTTCCACCCAGCGTATGCTCCCGTCAGGCCAGATAATGCGATATTCGTAGCGGAACTCACCCTTCTCCTCAATCGCCTTTCTCATCTTTTCAACTGCGACCGGCAGGTCATCCGGATGTACCCGGTCGGCCCATGTTTGATATTGCGGCTCAAGGCTAAAGGGGGAGAGGCCCATGATCGTGTAAGACTCCTTGGACCACTTGACTCCGTTTTTTCTCGCGTCCCGCTCCCAGACCCCCATACGTCCGGCTTCGAGGGCGAGCCTCAGTCGCTCCTCGCTCTCGCGCAGCGCCTGCTCGCCCTGCTTACGGTCTTCGATGTCAGTGTTCGTCCCATACCACTTAATGATGTTACCTTCCTGATCGAGCTGCGGTATTGCGCGCGTCAGGAACCAGCGGTACTGGCCGTCAACGCCCTTCAAACGTATTTCGACCTCATAAATCCCCTTCCGCGATGAAGCTTCTCGTATCGCATTAAACACAATTTCGTGATCGTCGGGATGGAGAGCGGTCATCCATCCCTTTTGGCGCGCTTCTTCGATTGTCATCCCGGTGTAATCGAGCCAGCGTCGGTTACGGTAATCGGCCGTGTTACCTGGAAATGTGGTCCAGATATGTTGCGGGATCAGTTCCGTCAGCAGGCGCAATTGCGCCTCACTTTCCATTACACGGTCTTCGGCCTGTTTACGTTGAGTAATGTCCTGTACGATAAGGACCAGGTAATCAACTGTTCGGTCCGCGTGACGCGCGCATCGCTCGGAAATATTCGTATAAACGATGCGCTCGTCGCGATGTATGAACCGCTTGTCCATCACATAGCTTTCGGTCTTCCCCATCAAGGTCTCGTCCAAGAGCCGGATGTTTTCAGCCACGTCATCGGGATGCGTCACGTC
Organism: Blastocatellia bacterium; assembly: GCA_035275805.1. Lineage (GTDB taxonomy): Bacteria > Acidobacteriota > Blastocatellia > RBC074 > RBC074 > JAJVID01. The sequence continues at coordinate 9,495 of DATEMG010000591.1, read as the reverse complement.
ATCCCAGCTCATCCCTGTCAACTGATCCATCGAATAACCGAGGATGTCGCAGAGCTTTTGATTGACCTCGACGAATCGGCGGTTAGGCGACGTGATCGCCATGCCGATAAGCGGCAATTCAAAGTAGCTCCGGAGCCGCTCTTCGGCCCGCTTTCGGTCGGTGATGTCCATATTGACGCCGAGCATGCGCGCCGTCTGCCCTGCCTTGTCCGAAAAAGCTTTCCCCTTGCCCATCACCCAATGACTGCTCCCGTCCTTATGGATCGTGCGGAATTCGACATCATAGGGAGCGCCCTGATCGATGGTCCGTGTGATCGCCTGCAAGACTGCCGGACGGTCGTCCGGGTGAATCAGGTCGAGGAATAATTCTGTCGTCACAGCTTTGGCGCCGGCGAAGCCGAAGATCTGTCGCATCTCGTCTGACCATTTCAATTCGCCTGTGTCAAGGCGCCAGTCCCAGGCGCCCATGTTCGCCGCGCTCAAGGCCAGATTGAGGCGCTCTTCGTTATCGCGCAGCGCCTCTTCCACACGCCGGCGCCTGGCCCGCTGAGCGAGCAGGGCGAAGATCAGCAACCCCTCCACGATGCATAACGAGACGACTCCTATGATCCGCCATCTATAGTGGCCCCAGAAGGATTGCTCTCTGAACTGGATGACGCTGCCGGTCGGCAACCGATTTTCGCTTATTCCCCAGCGCCGGAGTTGACGCCAATCAACCATAGTGACGCTCGTACCCTCGTTTAAAACGGGAATGTCCGCAGGCTTCTCTCCACCGAGTACGCGCAGCCCCAATTGAGCGGCTTTGGCCCCGTGTCTCTCAAAGCTGTAGACGTGACCTCCTACAACGCCATAACCCAGTTGCTGATCAAAAAATACGTAGATCGGCGCATTCGCCTTTTGCGCGACGAGCGACAGCGACTCGGTGGGGTTAAATGTGTTCCCAGCGCCATCCTTGAAAATGTGCAGGTAGAGGATGAGTGTGTGCGGCGGCAAGCGCGTCAACTCTTTCTGAAGCTCATCCATCGGGAGGCCCGTTAAGTACTTAATCGGCGCCCGTCCCTCGAGTTCACGGAGTTCTTGCCGCGCTTCTTGCTCCCAGTATCTATTAAACTCAGCCGCGCCCCCGACAAAAACGATCTGCCGCGTGTCCGGCTGTAGCTGCAGGGCGAGGTCGAGCGTCGGCTTGAATTCGCGCTTCACCAGGACCCCGGTCACGTTCGGCCCTAGACTTCGCCCCTTAAGCTCCCTGCTGTCGATCCCACAGAAAACGATCGGAGTCCCAGGGAAGAGATCCTCCCCGTACTTGAGCGCAAAATCTAGGGAGGGCCCCATAACCGCGACGATCAAGTCGATTCTCTTGCCGGCATATTTTTGAAGGAAAAATTCACGCAATTGCTCCTCGTAACGTTTGTCAGGGAACCGTGAAATGTCCATGAACTCGCTGTGGATTTCGAGCTGGCGGTTCGCCCCGGCTCTAAAAGCCGAGGTCAAGCTTCGGTCCAACAGGGCAATGCTGGGAAACTCTTTATTCTCATCGTAGAGAATCAACACCCTTTTTAAGGCCGAGGACTGCTCCTGGGCTATAACTACAGACGACGGAAACAGAACCAGCCAGGAGAGCAACGCCGACGTTTGGATGAGTCTATAAATGGGGAACCTTGTTGTAATTCTGCGGAGCTTCATAGCCCTCTGTTGTTGATGCCCTTGCCGAACATCATAGGTATGCCAAACATTGAGGGATCCGTTTGCCGAACACTCCCGGCCTTGAGGTCTATCTTCCCGCCGCCAGATCGGCCCTGCGTTTGAGGATGTAAGCGCGTATCGCCTCGACGTCTTCATTGCCCAGCCACTTGCCGAACGCGGGCATGCCACGCGACGAATAATCCCCGTCGAGCACGATCTCCTTGTACATTTTGAATACTTCCGGCTTCGACATCGGCAAGGCCGTAATAAGCCCGCCGCCGCCGACCGCCCCCACGCCATGACACACTGCGCACCACTGGGTGAATAGCGCGCCGCCTTTATCGATCATCTCCGGCGACGCGTTCGATTCTATCGGCGGCGCCTCAGCCATCGAACGTTTCGGCAATGCGGCCAGCGGCTGTTTCGCGTCGAGCGCGAAGGTCAGCAAGCGGCCCACGTTCTGCGTGTTGATGTCAGTCAGCGCGTATCCGCCGACCAGCGCGAAAGCCCCGCCCCAGCCCGCCATCACCGACACGTACTGAACGCCGTCAATCTCGTAGGTCATCGGCGAGCCGATGACGCCGACGCCGACCGGCGACTCCCACAGCTTCTCGCCTTTATCGGCGCTGTAGGCGACCAGGCGCCCGTCGGACGTCCCTTGAAAAACCAGATTGCCGGCGGTCGTCAGCGTGCCGCCGTTCCAAGCCATTTTGTACTGCGCGCGCCAGCGTTCTTTCTGCGCGACGGGGTCCCAGGCCAGCAGATGTCCGGGAGGTATTGACGGCGGCGCGTCCTTCATCGGCGAAAAATCGACGCCGGTATTCCAGGCCCCAGGTCTGTATTTGAATTTCGCATCGGGCGTGTAGAGGCCGGGGAAATCCTGTGCCGGAATGTAGACCAGGCCGGTTTGCGGATTGAACGACATCGGCATCCAGTTGTGCCCGCCCAATGGTCCAGGCTTCTGAATTGAAAATCCGGTCTTGTAGCGCGCCGCGGGGTTCTCGACGGGCCGCCCTGTCTTTTTATCGACGCCTTTCGCCCAGGTGATCTCGACGTAAGGTTCGGCTGAGATCAATTCACCCGTGGCGCGGTCGAGCACGTAAAAGAACCCGTTCTTCGGCGCCTGCATTAAAACTTTTCGCGCTCGTCCCTCGATGTTCAGATCGGCCAGGATCATGTGCTGGGTAGCGGTGTAATCCCAGGTGTCGCCGGGCGTACCCTGATAATGCCAAACAAGTTCGCCCGTGTCGGGACGAAGCGCGAGGATGCAGGAGAGATAAAGATTATCGCCGCCTTGCGGGCTGCGAATCTGCTGGTTCCAGGGCGAGCCGTTGCCCGTGCCGACGTAAAGCAGATCGAGGTCGGGGTCGTAAGCGAGCGAATCCCAAACCGTGCCGCCTCCGCCCATCTTCCACCATTGGCCCGTCCACGTCTTCGCGGCCTTCTCCAACGCGGGCGATTCAAACGGCTTCGACGGATCGCCCGGCACGGTGTAGAAACGCCATGCCTGCCTGCCCGTCTCGGCGTCGTAGGCCGTTACGTACCCGCGCACGCCATATTCGCCGCCGCCGTTGCCGATGATCACTTTGCCCTTCACGACGCGCGGCGCGCCCGTGATCGTGTACGGCTGATTCTGATCCACCGTCGTGACCTGCCAGACGACCTTTCCGTCAACGGCGTCGAGCGCGATCAGCCGCCCGTCGAGCGCGCCGACATAAACCTTGCCTTTGTACACGGCGACGCCGCGATTTACCACGTCGCAGCAGGCCCGCGCGCCGTACGAAATCGCAACCTGCGGGTCGTATTTCCACAATTGCACGCCCGTCTTCGCGTCGAGCGCGTAGACGACGCTCCAACTGCCCGTCGTGTACATCACGCCATCGACGACAATCGGCGTCGCTTCAAGCCCGCGATTGGTCTGCGTGTCGAACGACCAGGCCAGGCCCAGCCTTTGAACGTTGGCCGCGTCGATCCGTTTCAGCGGGCTGTGGCGAGCTTCGGAATACGTGCGCCCGTGCGTGATCCAATCGCCCGGACGCGAGTCGGCTTGCCGCAGCGCCTTGTCATCAATGCCCGTGGCTGGATTTTTCGCCGCGGGCTGGCGCTTCTGGGCCTGGCGCGTGGGAACCAACAACGCGCAGCAAAGAAGCAAAGCGATTAAAACGATCATGGTCTGGCGATTGAAATGCGCCGCAAGGTTAATGTTCATGGCTCGCAATCTCCGGAAACGCATTGGTCGAAGAACGAAGGCTTGATACGCGGACTGAAAACTACGCCTGATGGAAGGAATCGTCAAGGAGGTATTTGGTCAGTCCTGCCGCAATGGCTGATGACGGTTTGCGGCAGGCCCAATCTGTTTTATCGCAATCGGCGGATCAGCCGTTGGTTGCGATAATGATATAAAGAACCAGGAGCGTCACCCCGACCGCAACTCCGGCTGCGATGGCAATGATCACGCCCGTCGAAAGGTTATTCCCTTTCGCTTGTGTGACATCGCCGTAAGCGACTTTGGTCTCGGCGCCCGTTTTCTCGTCCGTGATAAAGAAAGCCTCTTCCTCAATTCGGCTGACATGGCCCTTGAGTTTTGTCTTATCGCGCAGCTTGACGGATATATTAGTGTCGACGCCGGCTCCGAGTTTTGCGACGCCGGCTTTCACTTTCGCGGCCAAGGCCGCCTCCTTCTCCTCCTTCGTCCTGGCCGATACGGCCGGGGCAGCGAAGAGAGAAAGCAGCAGAGCGCCGGCGAGAAACAGCGACAGGTTTTTCTTGAACATGGTTTTTCCTCCGGTTCGGTGAATTTCGTTCATGGCCGAGATTGGCAATCGGCATTCCATGGCGCGAAGACTTGCAACCCTTGCCGTCGCTTACAAAAAGGTTGATTGCCGGATTAATGCGTTGAAGTTGAGGACGCCAAAGTGACAGTTTTACCGGCCAGCAGTCGGAATTTCCCTGCGGGGTCCTCGCCTGAAGACCGGGGCTGAAGAGAATCCATAATCGGCGCACAATTGGTTCGTCGCGGAACTTATTCAGATCAACAATGATAATCGAAGAGGTAATCGTTTATGCCAACACTCATCACTCCGGAATTCAAAGATGATTTGGCCATCAACATTGACGCGCTTCTTAAGGACTTCACAGAAGAGGACTTTTTCGATATGTGCCGTCGAAACCCTGATCTGCGCGTGGAAATGTCGAAGGAAGGAGACATTATTTTTATGCCGCCAATTGGAGGTGAAACATCAGGGCAAATTTTTAAAATTATCAGGGATTTCGGAATCTGGGCGATTAAAGACGGGACAGGCATAGGCTTCGAATCCAAAGCATCGTTCATCATGCCAAACGGAGCCAAGCGCTCGCCCTACATATCCTGGATTAAACTTGAGCGATGGAACAAGCTGTCAAAGGATGAGAGAGAATGGTTTCCACACATCTGCCCTGACTTCATCGTCGAGTTACGTTTAACTTCCGATCCTATCGAGGGCTTTAGGGAGAAGATGGAAGAGTACATTGAGAACGGCGCGCGACTCGGTTGGCTGATTGATCCGATTCAGAAGAAAATCTATGTCTATCGTCCGAATGCGGAAGTCGAAGAGCTTGACAATCCGGCCTCGATCTCGGGCTATCCGTTGCTTAAAGACTTCGTCCTTGATCTCAAAGATTACTTCGGCTGACACAGTAACGATGATTTTGATATTGGCGCCTGAGTCGTTTCGCTTTCCGGTCGCGCGAAATGCCAGAAGCGAGAAACGAATCGATCAGACCGCCGGAACGCAGACGCTGAGCGATTGCGGACGGATCTGGTAGCGCAGTGGCGGGCGGAGCCGGATCACCTCCCCGTCTACAGCGACGCGCAGGCGGCGCAGCCGGCGATGTCGCCAATTAACGATCAAACTCTCCACGCGCGAGGCTTCGATCTCCGGGGCCAGATGCAGTCGCCCGAGCAGCAGACTGAAAGCCGAACGCAGGAGCGCCAGCCGGCTCGCCTCGCGCATAAGCCATAGGCTCAGGCAGCCTTCATCAAGTCGTTCGCGCCCACCCAGATCCGGCCACTCGACCGAGTAGAAGTTGTTTCCCACGAAGAGCAATGGAACACGCCGGCGCCGGCGTCGCCCGTCAATGTCAAGGCTGAGCTTGAGAGACGGGAATCGGCGCAGCATTGTGAGAGCGCCGATCACGAGAGCCGGCCACTTGCCCAACAGCGATCGCCATCGTTCGCGGACACGTACCATTTCCGGATAGAGCCCGAGGCTCGAGTTGTTGATGAAATAGAAGCCGTTGACCTCGCCCACATCCACCTGTTTGATCGCGCCGCGGCAGACCACTTCGACGGCCCCGCGCGGGTCGAGCGGAATCCCCAAATCCTTGGCGAAGTGGTTGAGCGTTCCGAAGGGCAGGACTCCGAGCGCGACGCCCGTGCCGACGAGTTGATTGGCCACCGTGCTGATAGTGCCGTCGCCTCCGCCCGCGGCGATCACGTCCGCGCCAGACGCGATCGCCTGGCGGACGATCTGCGCCAGGGACTTCGGTCGCGCGCAAATCTCGACGATGCTCTCAACCTCGTAATCACGGCCGTGGTCGTCAAAGGCTTGACGCAGGGCCTCGCGCTGGATATCGGCAGCCGATCCCGCCAGGCAATTGACGACGCAGTAAATCCTGCGCCGCCGCTTCGACTCAGCAGGCCGCGCGCCCCACTCGATCACGGGTGTGTTGGGTTTTGCTCTCATCGGTCGATTGCATCGCTAGAACGGTTTGCAATTGCGTGTATGAGACTGTGGCGCGAGTTGTTTACTCGCGCACGTTTCCTAGTCTGACGAAGCCACAGACAGGGCGATTAAACAAATCGCCCCACACATCAGTGGATCGGTCCTGCGAGCGGCGACGATTCCGCCTCCGTCTTTCGGCGTAGCCAGGTCAGCTACCGCTCGCAGGACTGATTCGTATCGTCTCCGCTCATTCCTGCGACCAGCCGCCATTCGCCACGCTTCTCGTAATGAGAGGTCGGGAGCGGGACGAATGCGGCGCTATCGGGATCCCAGGCATGGACTGTAACGCTTGCCGCGTCCATCCTTACGTCTATCGAGTTGAAACTGTTCCGCTCGTCACGCGTGCGCGCGGAGAGCGTCGTGCCAGATTGCGCCACGAGAATCGAACGCCTGGCCAGCCGATAGTACGACGCGGTCTGGCGCGCATAGCTCCGGTGGAGGTGCCCCGCCAGGATCAAATCAGCGCCGCAATCCTCCAGCGCCTCCAGCGCCATCCCGGCGCGCCCCACCGCGTCGAAATCTTCAGCGCCGGCGCGAGGCACGAACGGGTGATGCGTAACCAGAACTTTAAAGACGTGAGGGGCGATCACGCAGAGCCGGTCGCGCAGCCTCGCGACTTGATCCAGCGAAATCCTGCCCGCCTTCCATGCAAGCGACCGCGCGGTGTTGAGGCCGGTCAGGAATAGTTGGTCATCGGCGTAGCTAGGCTCGGTCTCCGCGTTGATGTAACGCCGGTAACGCTCAAGCGGTCGCCTGAAGCGCCGGTGTACGTTCCAAAACGGGATGTCATGATTGCCAGGAACGACTACTTGCGGAAATGGGATGCGCCGCAGAAAATCGCGCGCCGCCTCGAATTGCTCGACGGTGGCGCGCTGCGTCAGGTCGCCTGAGACCGCGACCACGTCCGGCCGCAGTTCTATGATGCTCGCGAGCAGCGGATCGATAAGCTCCAGATGGGCGCGACCAAAGTGTAAATCCGAAATGTGGACGACTCGCCTCATTGCCTCACGGACGCGGATAAGCTTTTGGCTGGTATGAAGATGAAAGCGATAGTTCATCCGACAGACATACTTCGAGCATCTCAAGTCCCGCGCCGGCTCGAAGCGTATATCCCATGCGCTCAGTGATGACGCAACTGGCGCCGGCCAGCAATTGATGATTCCCCTGCCCGCGACCGTCTATCCAGAGCGCGCCCTGAAGAATAAACAGAAACAACAACCCGCCCGCGCGTCCGTCGTCCGTCGCCGTGATCTCCGATTTGGATTTCACGACGCGCGCCGCCGCCAAACCTTTCGTCGCCGCCGCGACGCCGGTGTCGCGCGCCACGAACCCGTCGGGTCGCCAGGGCGCCCAACTCGCATCGCGCGCGCGATGGAGCGCAAAACGCTGGCCGCCGAAGAGCCGTTCTGGCAAAACCTCTGGCGTGGGAAGCCGCATCTCGTGATCGGCGCAGGTTTCATATTCCGCGGGACAGGCGACCTCTATGACTTCGAGGCCGGCGGAAGATTCCAACACGCGATGGCGAATCTCCGGTGGTTGCAGTACACAATCCCCCGCCTCGAGCGCGAATGGCGGCCCCTGATCTTCGTAAACCAGGCGCACCCAGCCCTCCTTACAGTAAATCATCTGAAAGAGCGCCTTGTGATAATGAACATAATCCGGCGTCTCGCCGCCGTCGGGGATCCGAATGTGCGAGGCGATAAAACGCCCGCCGAGCCGCCCAGGAATCAGATCGCGGTATTGCATGCCAGCCCGCCCCACATACCATGCGTCGTTTGCAGCGCCCTGGCGGCTGATCACGAACCCCTGCTCCGGCGAATCAATAGAAATTTCAGGCATAAAAGTTGACAAGTTGGGCTACGAAAGCCTCGTGTAATCGGCCTTCCGCTTCACGGGCCTGAATCCCTCCTCGACGATCACGTTGACCAGCATTTGTTCGGTAGCCTTGTGATTAGCGCCGGCCTTTGAAATCACGTTCTCTTCAATCATCGTCGAGCCGATGTCGTTGGCGCCGAAATGCAACCCGCGCCGCCCGTCCTTCAACCCCACGGTCAGCCACGAGACCTGAACGTTCGGAATGTTGTCGAGATAAAGCCGCGACAGCGCGAGCCACCGCAGATATTCTTCGGCCGGCATTCGGGTTGGAATGATCCTGCCCAGCGGCGTGTTGTCGGGCTGGAAAGTCCAGGGGATGAACGAGACGAAGCCGGGCCGTCCGCTGCTGAGCGCGCGCCGCTGCAACTTGCGCAGTTTTTCCAGGTGTTGGATCCGGTGCGAGATCGTTTCACCGTAACCGATCATCATCGTAGCGGTGGTCTTGATTCCGAGTCCGTGCGCGGCCTCCATCACGTCCAGCCACTCCTGCGAGTTGCACTCGGTGCGGCGCTTGCGGCGAATCTCGTCTACAAGAATCTCCCCGCCGCCGCCAGGAATGCTGTCCAACCCCGCGTCGCGTAACTCGCGGATCACCTGCTCGTAACTCATCTCGAAGGTCTTCGACATCCCATAAATCTCAGTAGGCGAGAAGCAATGAAGGTGAATGCCGTAACGCCGCTTCAACTGGCTGAGCAGTCCGGTGTACCAGTCCATCGGCAGATCCGGGTTCAGCCCGCCCTGCATCAGCACCCCGCTGCCGCCGAGTTCGATCATCTCTTCGACCTTCTCGAAGATTTCGTCGTAGCCGAGCACGTATCCTTCGGGGTGGCCCGGCTTGCGGTAGAACGCGCAAAAATTGCAGACCGAAAAACAGACGTTCGAGTAGTTGATGTTCCGGTCAACGACGTAGGTCACGGCGTCGTCCGGATGCAGTTCGCGGCGCAGACCGTCAGCCAACCGGCGCAAATCTTCGGTCTTCGCTTCTTCAATCACACGCGCCCATTCGTCGTGTTCAAGGCGCTCACGCCGCGCGATTCGGTCGAGAAGTTCAACGACCGGCTGGGTAATGATTGCTTCTGTCGTCATAAGTTGTTCTGTTGAATTTGATGATTTAACGCCCATTCTATCCTGCGCGACGCCGTTGGTACAGTACCGCGCGCGTAAGCAAGCGGTC
>DATEMG010000590.1:0-7412 GCA_035275805.1 Blastocatellia bacterium | reverse complement strand
CGCAAGAAAAAAACGCTAAATACAAGAAAACGTAGTTTACAGACTACTGAGTAAGTAACGAGGTAATAAATGGCGAGCAAAACTGCTCTAGATGAGATTTCGACTTTCGCGCCCCATGAGAGAGGAACAACGCTTGCTTATAAAGTTTGGAATGAAACGTCATTCGTAAAAGACGCCAACGAAGATGAACGCCTATGAAAGAAGCAAACTGCGCGAAGTTCCGGCCGTCGTCGACGCCAACGCAGCGACGCGCGAGAAAAGCAAGGCCGAAGAGCTTGAAGAGTTACTCGAAGCGCATCGCGGAGAACGCCATATAATTGTGCTGCAAAGCTTTCCCGACCCGGACGCGATATCTTCGGCCTTCGCCCATCAGATGATCGCGGCGCGTTACGACATCGAATGCGACATAGCTTACGACGGCCGTGTAAGCCATCATGAAAACATCGCGCTCATCGAACTCCTGCGGCTTCATTTGTTGCGCGTCGGCGAAAGTTACGACTTGAAGGGTTATCAAGGCAGCGTTTTCATTGACACGCAGGGAACGACCTCCGGGTTGACCGATCAGTTACGCGATGCGGGCGTACCGGCGCTGGCGATCATTGACCACCACGAGCCTCAGGGGATGATTGAAGCGCGGTTTACAGACATCCGCGACGACGCGAACGCGACGGCGACGATCTACACGGAGTATTTAGAAAGCGGCCTCTTGCGGCTCGAGCGCTCCGACCCCGATCATAAGCGTCTGGCGACCGCGCTGATGCACGGCGTCAGGAGCGATACGCAGGGGCTCGTGCGCGCCGGTCGCGATGATTTCGTGGCGGCGGCTTACCTGGCCGAGTTTGCAGATCCGGAGATGCTCACGGCGATCCTTTCAAATCGGCGTTCGAGCAACGCGATGGACGTGATTCAGGCGGCGCTCGCATCTCGCGTGGCGCGCGACGGTTACATCGTCGCCGGCGTCGGCTACCTGCGCTACGAAGACCGCGACGCGATCCCGCAGGCGGCGGACTTTATACTGACTGAAGATAACGTCCACACGGCGATTGTTTACGGACTGGTCATCGATGCCGGGCGCGAAATGATCATCGGCAGTCTGCGCACGAAGAAGGCGACGATCAACCCGGACGCCTTTCTGAAGGAGGCGCTCGGCGGACCGCAAACAGGGCGCTATTACGGCGGCGGCAGGCGCGGGGCGGGAGGCTTTGAGATCCCCATCGGCTTTCTCACAGGCAGCTACGACGACGAATTTATGCAATGGAAGTGGCGGCTCTACGAGGAGCAGGTTAAGCGCAAGCTCTGGGCGCGCATGGGCGTGAAGGCGCGGTGAGCCGCCGCAAAGGCGCTCTTAAACATTATCGGCCTCCTCAAGTTTTTTGTATTTCTCTATTACGGCGTTGCGAAAGACGGCGGGGACTTCGACATTGGCCGCAGTCCCAAAGACCGTCAGGACGACCTGATCGTGCGGCGGGGACTCGAATCCGGCTTCACTCAGCCGCTGGCGCAGGTAATCGCGCGCGTATTCGAGATGGCGCTCGACCTCCGATTCGGCGCGCTGGATCATCCGGGCGATCTCGGTCACTGGCATTCCCTCGACGTAGTGGAGCGCGAATGCCCTACGCCAAACGCGCGGCAAGCTAGCCAGCGTGCGGTTGATGTAACGCTGCAGTTCGCGACTCTCCAGGATCTGCTCTGGCGTCGGCGCCGTCATGTCCGGAATGATGTCTTCCAATTTCTGGTCTTCGTCCGGCTGGTAAAAATCCATAATCTCGTCGCCCAGCGTCGAGACTTCTTCGGTCGGAGGCGTCTCCGGAATGTCTTCTTCTATGTGGACGCCGCCGGCGCGCTCCGCTTTCGAGCGTTTGACTTCGGCCTCCAATCTCTCAACCGCAAGCCCTATCAGCCAGCCCTTGATCTCTCGCCGCCCCGGGTCTTTGACAAACTCGCGGTAAGCCTGCGGCAGTGTTGCGTCGACCACATCCTCGGCGGTTATTTCGCCAGGCAATAAGTCGCGAGTCGCCAGATAGTAAGCCATTTCGTGGCGGACGAAATTGTAGAGATCCTTCAAGTGGCGCCTGGCGAGCGTGGAGAAGAGTTCGCGCTTGCGCTCCTCGGCCGGGACGGCCTCGGCCTTCCGGCGTCGCAGTTCTTCTCTCCGCGCGGGGCCTTTATACAGGGATGAGTGGTTCAATCTCTCCTTGTGCTTTTCGAGTTGGCGCTCGATTTCGAGGAAGACTTCACGGACCGCTTCTTCCGCGTCGTGACGCTCCTCTTGCGCAGCAAGCAACCGCCCAGGCACGTCGCAGGTGAGCGAGACGTGATAGAGCCTTCGCGCCGCGTTTTCATCCATAAACAATCGCAGGAAGATCGTATCCTCAGGGGAATGCGGCGCATGCCGATCGAGGCGCGCGATAAGTTCCTCAACGAGTTCACGCAAGCGATGGCCGGGTGAAAAGTTTTTGAATTCGAGATTACGTCTCACTTTTCCTCATACTCTCCTTCATGACTGACTCGCATGGCGTAGCCCTCGGATGAGGCTGGATCGAGTTCCCATCGCCGTTCATCACGTTTCGCAACCTTCTTCTCGATATCCAACGGCTCGTTATCCTCGTAAGTTAGGCCAACGGCCTCGCCGAGTTGATCAATGGCATCCTGATCAGGCGTGGGGGACGAACCGCCCACCGTCTCTTCACCCACATCAGTTCGGTCCCACGCCGCGTCAATGTCGCCCGCGGAGAGTTTGGGAGACGTGAAGTGATGTTCCTGCATTTCTCTCATAATTAGTTGACGTCCGGAGGTCTGTTTGGCCGCGTCAACAAATTCTTCTAGAATTTCCGGGTTCGGCTTGTAGTCTTCGATCTTCTCTTCGTAAACGTCGAGGAATCGATCGGCGTCAATGAATTGATTTTCTTTTTTCTCTTCCATGCGCCTTGCCTCCTTTCATTCGTCTTCGCCCATGGTTTTAGCTTCCCATGGTTTTAGCTGAATGATTTGATCATTCCTCCAATTCACATGATCTATAGTAAATAAGAGCAATTAAGGCGCCGCGCGCGCGGAAACAGCCTTCGAAGACGCGGTCCAGTTCGTCTGTAAAGCGCCGCATGAGCTCAAATGGCAATTTGTTTAATCGCCCCACGCCGTACACGCGTTTGCTTACCGCCATAAGTCAAAGGAGCTGCGCCATTCATCTCTGGAACTCCCCTTGCTGGCCGAGATAGTCGAGGGGGACCGGTGGCAAGATACAGAGGGCCAAAGCACAAGTTGTCGCGCCGCGAGGGGGTTAATCTGACCGGCACGACGTCGCCCAGCCTGGCGGACAAGTTGAGCAATCCGCCCCATGCGAGAGGGCGCGGGAGGCGCGGCCATTCGGAGTATGAAGTCCGTCTCCGCGCCAAGCAGCGCGTCAAGCTCCAGTACGGGGCGCTGGAGAAGCAGTTCCGCCGCTTCTTTGAGGCGGCCAGCCGGATGCATGGCCCGACAGGCGTGAATCTCTTGCAGCTACTCGAACGCCGTTTGGACAATGCGGTTTACCGCCTGGGCTTCGCCCGCACGCGCCCGATGGCCCGCCAGTTGGTGAGCCATGGACACGTGCGGGTCGATGACAAGAGAGTTGATATTCCGTCCTATATCTTGAAGCCAGGCGCCGTGATCACGCTCGCCCCGACGGCGCTGCGAATGCCTGTAGTACAACAGGAGTTAAAGACGAGCCGGGCGCCCCTGCCTTCTTGGTTGGAGAGAGATGGAAACACCGGGCGCATAACGGGTTTCCCGCGACGGGAAGACAGCGACGCGGATATCCGCGAGGACCTGATCGTTGAGTTCTACGCGCGCTAAGAATGTGTGGCCGATTTGTATAAATCTTCCCGCCAAAATGACTCACTTCGTCCTGTTTCCGATATGTCCGTGTGGGCGCCGCTCACGTAATGGAAGGGCGCTAAATGTTCGAACTCAGGCCACGGCGCCGTGCGTCCGCGTAGATAGGAACAAAATACCCGTCGCCGGCGCCACGCCGCTCATCGTGATGAGCTTTGGACAAGATCCAAGCGCCTTGTCAGCGCATCGAAAAGACGTGGAATAGGAATTGATAGGGGTTGCCACAGCGCCATCGTGAAAGGAGAACCAACGATGAGAGAGAAGAAGAACGATGATAGATCATCGGCCGAAACGCCGGAAGCGTCGCATTCCTCTTCGATGAGATGTGAGGAAGATTACGGCGACGGCGGTGGGCAGACCGAGTTGCGCAGTCTGATCGCACGACGCGCTTATGAAATTTACGAAGAACGCGGCAGACAACATGGCTCCGACGTGGCTGATTGGCTTCGAGCCGAAATCGATGTGAAGTCATTGATTGTAGAAGCAAAACTGCGCCCCAGAACGTCGCGCGTTAGAGCATGACGCCGGCGTTATGCTGGAGATTGCGCTTGAGGACTCCACGGGACAAGCCCGCGGCGTATGTTTCAACCTTTCTGCAACGGCCAAGCTATTGCTCCTTGCAAGTTTGTACGGATCAGTACCAAGAGCGGTAGCGAGCGTGGTATTTGGTGAAACGCGCTTGCTACCGTTTTTTTCTGACGGGGCCAGTTTGTTGTCGAGATTGTTAACGCATGTGTGTATAATGGAAATGTAGTTGATATTCCCCATCCTGTTAGGCAAGGGACCTATTGCGTCCTTCCCCTCCCCGCCAAGTTATATACCCTGTCATCTGCACGCATAAACACGCCAAGTTTAGCGTAGACGTCGGAGGCCCCCGTGCGAAGCGCCTGATGATTTTCAGCGGCGGCGTCCTTCATGAAAACTTACTTTCGCCCCGCGTGACGAACTCACGCGAGAGTTGCGGGGCCATTTGTCCAGATGGGACCTCGCGCGTCCATAACCACATAAGGATGAAGTTACCCTGTGGAAGATGGAATCGAGAAAATTCGAAGCCTTCAAGACTACATCGATTACCTGACACTTATCCCGTTCCTTTCCGCGCAAAGACAGGCGGAAGAGCGCCCGTCCAATCAGCCCAACCTGATAGCTAATGTCCACGACGCCATGGCAGTGGCGGCTCAAATGGTGGCTATCGTCGAATCGTCCGACGACGCCATTGTTACCGCTATCGTCAGCAAGGATTTGAATGGAGTTATTGCCAGTTGGAACAGTGGGGCGGAAAAACTCTTCGGATACACGGCGGCGGAAGTCATCGGAGAGCCGGTGACAATCCTCATTCCTCCGAATCGGATAGACGAAGCGACACAAATCCTCGGCCGCATCAAGCGCCGCGAGCAGGTCATCCATTACGAAACCCTGCGCCGGCGCAAAGACGGAAGTGAGATTGACGTTTCGCTAACGGTTTTGCCCGTTCTGGATAAGAGCGGAAAAGTGATCGGCGCTTCTAAAATCGCCCGAGACATCACCGAACGTAAGCGGGCGGAAGAGAAGCTTCGGCGCAGTGAGGATTGTCTGGCCGTGGGGCAGAGACTGAGCCATACAGGCAGTTGGGCCTGGAATGTTCACACAGGAGATCTTTTCTGGTCGCAGGAACAATACCGCATCCTCGGCCTTCATCCTGAGAAGGTGAAGCCGTCTTATGAAATGGCCTTCGAATTGGTTCACCCTGAAGACCGGTCCATCCTGAGGCGCGACTTTGAGAAGGCGGTTAGCGAACAACGCGATTTCGAGTCTGACTATCGAATCACTCGCCCGGACGGAACGATCAGGCACATACACAGCCTGTGCCACCCTGTTTTTAACGAGTCCGGCGCCCTCATCGAATACGTCGGAACAGTCGTGGACATGACCGAGTGCAAACGCGCCGAAGAAGCGGCGCGAAGCGCGCAGTCGGAATTGGCGCATGCCGCCCGCGCGTTGACTCTGGTAGAGCTGACTGCCTCCATCGCCCACGAAGTCAATCAACCGCTCGGCGCAATAGTCGCCGACGGCCATGCCTGTCTGCGCCTTCTAGCGCGCGACGAGCCGGACTTTGAGGAGGTGCGCGAAGCGGTCGCGTGTATGATCAGCGACGCAATGCGCGCGCACAAAGTGATCATGCGAATACGCGCGCTTATGAAAAAAAATGCGCATGTGAAAGCGCCGCTCGACATCAATGAGACCCTTCAAGAGGTCATTGCGTTGACTGCCGGCGAGTTGGGAAAGAATCAGATTTTGCTGCGGACGGAATTGGAGGCCGATCTCCCGCACGTGGTGGGAGACCGAGTAGAGTTGCAGCAGGTATTGCTCAATCTCATCCTCAACGGCTGCGAAGCCATGAGCGGATCGGGATGGCGGCCGCGGGAATTGCTGATCAGCTCGCGAAAATGTGAGACCGATGAGGTAATGGTGTCGGTGCGAGACTCCGGGGTCGGCATTGACCCGCAGACTGAGGAACGCCTCTTCGACGCCTTCTTTACCACCAAAGAAGGCGGACTGGGGCTGGGTCTCTCGATCAGTCGAAGGATTATTGAGGCGCATGGCGGAAGGATTTGGTCCGCGCCCAACGAGGACCGGGGCGCAACTTTATGGTTTACTCTTCCGACAACCTGCGAAAGTCGGTTATGACCAATGGAAATCAAATGGTCATCGTAATTGATGACGACCTGTCGGCGCGTACGGCAATCGGGAGGCTCGTCGGAGCGATGGGTTTCAGCGTAAAGACCTTCGAGTCGGGACTGGAATTCCTCTATAGCGAACTATCAGACGAGCCGAGTTGCTTGATCATGGATGTGCGGATGCCTGGCCTGAGCGGCCTCGAAGTTCAACGGAAAATGAAAGAAAGAGGCATCCATACCCCAATCATCTTCGTTACCGGACACGGTGACGTCCCAATGTCAGTGCAGGCCATGAAAGCCGGGGCGGTGGAGTTCTTGACCAAACCTTTTCGAGATCAGGATTTGCTGGACGCGATTTGGCAGGCGCTCGAACGCGACCGCGCTGCGCGCCAGCGGCGAGCTAAAATGGCGGAGTTGCAAGGGCGCCATGATTCGCTTACCGCCTGCGAGCGGAAAGTAATGACGCTGGTCGTCAGCGGGCTGCTTAACAAACAGATCGCCGCTGAACTCGGCGTCAGTGAGAAAACCGTCAAAGTTCACCGCGGCCACGTCATGAAAAAAATGCGGGCGGAGTCACTGGCGGAGTTAGTTCGCATGGCCGAAAGAATGGGCATTAACTTCCCCAAGGACTAAAGGACTAGCGGCATTGGACCTAAGTCCTATACTATCGCCTCAACGCCCAATTCCCATCTCGCCGCGCATGCAATAACCTGTTTAACGCTTCGGAGTGACGGCGCTTTTGACGCTCCCGACCTGAATCAGGTTATCTGGACCGCAGAAATGCAGCGCCCACACCCTCGATGCGCCGCAAGAATTCCCCATTCATCAACTCCCATTTGCCTTTACCTCCCTTTCTTGAAGCTAGATCGGGTTGCAAATCAATGT
>DATEMG010000589.1:0-2515 GCA_035275805.1 Blastocatellia bacterium | reverse complement strand
TCGGCCGTTCTGATTTATCGAGGGCGCGTAATGCCCAGCTTGCGCATCCGGTGATTGAGAGTCGTCCGGTTCAGTCCGAGGCGGGTCGCCGCGCCGTTGGGTCCGCCGACCACCCAATTCGATTCACTCAGCGCGCGCAGAATGTGTTCGCGCTCGACGTCTTTGAGCGTACCTGTATTCGATTGATCCATCATCTCCGCGGCCTCCGCCGTCTGCGTCGTCTCCTGTGCGATTGAGTTCGCGGGCTGTTTCAACTCGGCGAGCGGAATCTCCAGCGCGCGGCCTCGAGTGAGGATCACGGCCCGCTCGATGAGGTTTTGCAGTTCACGGATGTTGCCGGGCCATGGGTAACCGGTGAGCGCCGCCATCGCCTCGGCCGGAATCCTCTCGATCGGTTTTTTCATCTGCTGCGCGAATTTCTGCGCGAAGAAGTGCGCCAGCATGGGAATGTCTGCGACGCGCTCGCGCAGCGGCGGCAGCGTGATCGGGAAGACATTTAAGCGATAGAAGAGGTCGCTGCGAAACTTCTTTTCGGCCACCAGCCGGGCGAGGTCCACGTTGGTCGCGGCCACGATCCGGACGGCGACGCGGATGGTGCGGGAACTGCCCAGCCGCTCGAATTCCTGCTCCTGAAGCACGCGGAGAAGTTTCGGTTGAAGTTCGAGCGGGATGTCTTCGACTTCGTCCAGGAAGATCGTCCCCTGATGGGCGAGTTCGAATCGCCCGATCCGCCGTTCGATCGCGCCGGTGAAGGCGCCCTTCTCGTGGCCGAACATCTCGCTTTCGAGCAATCCAGTTGGGATGGCGGCGCAATTGACCTTGACCAGTGTGCGCTCCCGGCGCATGCTCAGGTTGTGGATGGCGCGGGCGAGCAACTCCTTGCCCGTTCCGGTTTCGCCATAAATCAACACGTTGGAGTCAGTGCGCGCCACCGTCTCCACGTCCTGCAGCACTCGCCTCAGAGCCGGGCTGCCGCCGATGATCTCCTCGAAATTGTATTCCGTGCGAATTTCCTCTTCGAGGTAGAGTTTCTCTTCTTCGAGCCTGTTCTTGAGCGCCTCGATCTTGCGGAACGCGCAGGCGTTCTCCACCGCGATCGAGACCTGTTTGGCGATTTGGCCCAGCAACTCCGCGCCCTCGGCGTCGAATGCGTTCTCTCGCAGGCTGGCGACGCTCAGGACGCCGAGCGCTCGGTCGTGCGAGACGAGTGGAACGAGACAACAGGATTTAACTCCGGCGGCGGCGAAGCGCTTGGCCACAGGAGTTTCCGCCGCGCCGGGCTCATTCATTATGACGGTCTGGCGCGTCGTGAACGCCCGTCCGGCAGGACTCCCGTCGAGTGGGATGATCTCGCCTTCGACGAAGAGGTCCTCCTTCGTAGGAAATTCCAGCGCCGAGATTCGCAACTGATTGATCGAGTAATCGTAGAGGGCCAGACCCGCGACGTCGTGAGGCACGACCTTGCGCAGACAGACCGAGAGAGCCGATAGGAGTTCCCGCAGATTGAGGTTCGAGACAAGCATGTTGTTGATTTCCAACAACAACTCGGAACGGTCACGCTCGCGCGCCAGTTGGCGCTGATAGCATTGGGCCTCCTGGAAATTGAAAGCGTTGTCCAGGGCGATTGCGATCTGGGCCGCCACCAGACGCCCGAATTCGAGGTCGAGCTTGTCGTAGGCGCCGATTTTATCGCTAATGATGTTCAAGACGCCGACCCGCCTGTGGGCCGTGGTTAAGGGGAGACTGCAAAATGACTTCGCTGGAAATTTACCGCGCAGAACCAGCGCGAGGGGAAAGCGGGTCTCCTCATCCACATCGCTCACCACGACGGGCTGCTGGTTGCGCCAGACCCAGCCGGTGATCGAGCCGTCGGTCGGGACCTCGGCGGGCGCTTGCTGAAACGCGGGCTCGCTCGCCTCGAGGATGTGTAACCTCATGACGTTTTGCGACTCGTCATGGAGCATGACGCTGATGGATTGAAAGTCGAAGATATGATGTAAACGCTCGGCCAGGTCGTGGAACAGGTCGGATAGGTTGCGGCGCCTCGCGATGACTTTCGAAAGTTCGTGCAGCGTCAGGTATTGCCGTTGTTGTATGTCAAGGCTTTGAACAGCGTTAATACTCAAGGTCTTTTTCTCCCTCTCCTCCATGAATGATTGTAAGCAGTCAGACAATCATCTCGCCTCATTTCCATTTTTCGTCGCCGCTTATCGTTTCTCCCTGGTAATTGACCATCTAGCGCCTGATGGGCGTAATGGCGAATGACCGGCGAGAAATGAAGGGCGATAAATGGAGAACGATCACAGTTCAGAATTTCTTCGCAATTCTTACTGTAATAATTTTCATCTTTTGCGATTGAATCAATTCAAGAGTCTTTCTCATCTGCGGATCAGATTACACTACGGGACGTGAGGCTGGGAAGGATGTGGCCATGAGGATCGAGGATTGAGGATTGAGGTGGGACGCCGGTACAGTACCGCGCGCGTAAGCAAGCGGCTGTCTTATAGGTCCGCCG
>DATEMG010000588.1:0-10724 GCA_035275805.1 Blastocatellia bacterium | reverse complement strand
TCAAACTCAACAAAACGCTTACGACATCATCGTCAAGAACGGCATGGTATATGACGGCGGCGGGAACCGGCCTCGCCGCGCCGACGTCGGCGTAAAAGGCGACCGCATTGCAGCCGTCGGAGATTTGAAGTCCGCCCAGGCCGCGACCGTCATTGACGCCGACGGACTCGCAGTCGCCCCTGGATTCATCAACATGCTTTCGTGGGCGGTTGACGACCTGGTTGTCGACGGGCGCTCGCTTGGCGACATCAAGCAGGGCGTGACGACGGAGATCTTCGGCGAAGGCGATTCGATGGGGCCGCTCAACGACGAGATGAAGCGGCGGCGCAAGGAAGCTCAGGGCGATCTGAAATTCGAGATCGAATGGACGACGCTGGCCGAATATCTGCAATATCTCGAAAAGCGCGGCGTCTCGGCCAACGTGGCCTCATACATCGGCGCAACCACGATCCGCGAATACGTCGTCGGGTTGGAGGATAAGAAGGCCACGCCGGAGCAAATGGATCGGATGCGCGAGCTGGTGCGCCGCGAAATGGAAGCGGGCGCGCTAGGCGTAGGCTCTTCGTTGATCTACGCGCCGGCGTTCTACGCCCCTACCGAAGAGCTAATCGAGATGTGCAAGGTCGCGGCGAAATACAAAGGCAAATACATCTCGCACATGCGCAGCGAAGGCGCGCGCCTTATCGAAGCCGTCGAAGAACTGTTGCGGATCGCGCGCGAAGCCGGCATTCCGGCGGAGATCTATCACCTTAAGGCCGCTGGAGCATCGAATTGGTCAAAGATGGATCAGGTTATAGCGATAGTCGAGAAGGCTCGGCGCGAAGGGCTGAAGATCACCGCCGACATGTACACCTATCCGGCCGGCGCGACCGGGCTCGACGCCGCTATGCCGCCCTGGGTTCTGGACGGCGGCTACGAGGCGGCTTTCAAACGGCTGCGCGATCCGGAAACGCGCAAAAAGATCGCCGAAGAGATCCGCACGCCTTCGGACAAATGGGAGAACCTGCTCATCGCGGCCGGGTCGCCTGACCGCGCGCTGCTCGTCGGCTTCAAAAACGAGGTCCTGAAAAAATACACAGGCATGACGCTGGCCGAAGTGGCGAAGCTGCGAAACGAGAACTTCACCGACACGATCATGAACCTGGTGCTCGAAGACCAATCGCGCGTCGGCACGGTCTATTTCATGATGTCGGAGGAGAACATCAAGAAGCAGATCAAGCTGCCCTGGGTGTCGTTCGGCTCCGACGCCGGTTCGATGCCCGCCGAAGGCGTGTTCCTGAAATCCTCTACGCACCCCCGCGCCTACGGCAATTTCGCGCGGCTGCTGGGCAAATATGTACGCGGAGAGAAGGTTATCCCGCTCGAAGAAGCGGTCCACCGTTTGACGGGCCTGCCCGCGACCAATCTGGAGCTTGATCGTCGCGGGTTTTTGAGGGAGGGATATTTCGCCGACGTCGTCGTCTTCGACCCTAAAACAATCGCCGACCGCGCCACCTTCGAGCATCCGCATCAATTCGCCGTCGGCGTAAAACACGTGCTCGTCAACGGCGCGCAGGTTTTAAAAGACGGAGAGCATACCGGGGCGAAGCCTGGGCGCGCGTTGTGGGGGCCGGGGAAGATCAAATAGAATGCCCGATGGATCGTCCACAAAGATCACGAAGAGGCGCAAAGAATTTCTTCCTTTGTGATTCTTCGTGATCTTCGTGGACGGTTTTTCTGAGGAGGCGCCACGATGTTGATCGCCAAAATTACTAAATCGAATTCGCACGTCGATTATTTCGCGCGGGTGCTCGATTCGCTAGAAACTTCCGTAAACCTCTCGCCAGCCGATTATCAGTTCGGGCAGTTCGTCAAGATCAGGGTCGGCGACGAAGATGTGATCGGCGTGATTTATAACTCGCAGTTGGTCAACCCGGAATACGGCAATTACGGGCCGCGGTTGTCCACGCCCGCGAAACTCAACACAGTTTTCAGCCCCGATTATCTGAACGAGCAGGGAATCTTGATTTCCATCCTGCTGCTAGGCTGGAAGAGCGGAGACCAAAGCCGACAGGACACACCGCGCCTCGTGCTGCCGATCAATTCCCACGTCGAGACGATGAGCGACGATGAGGTGCGCGCGTTCCATTACGGCGGGCGGCAGGCGCCGGTCGCGCTGCAGACGCATTACTACTCGCACGTCATGACGCACGCCGGCCTTTTTGCCTTCCAACTGCTTTCGGCGATCGTCGATCAACTGGAGCGCTTGGCGGACAACCAGGACCGAGCGCGATTGGAAGTGCTGAGAAAAACGCTGGCATGGCGACAGACTATTGGGAAGATGGGATAGTGGGCAGTGGATAGCGGATAGTGGTTGGTTAAAGAGCGAAGGTTCTACCCACTATCCACTGCCCACTGCCCACTATTACCGCTGCGGCTTAATCTGCTTGCCCAAGGCCGTCCATTTGTCATTCTGTTTAAACTCGAACCGCGGCTGGGCGAGCTGAAACTGTTTACCGAATTCGGCGTTGCGTTTGAGGAAATAGGATTGCGTTCGGCTGTCGGCGGTGACCACTTTCCACTGGCCGCCCTCCCGATACAGGAACTGCTGCGCAGAGACTCTGCCCTCGCTGACCTCCTCCCCGTTGATTGCTACCGGTTTCTTCAGCTTTCCGTAAATCGTAGTATTGACGACGGCGAAGTCGCCGCGCGACTGCACGCGCCCGATCTCCATCCGCTCGATCGTTATGAATGAATCGAGGCGCATGAGGCTCAGCGCCAACTGCTCTCGCGTTATTTGCCGCTGCAGATCGGAGGGGAGGAATTCATAGAGCGCAGGGTATGATCGGGATTTGAGCAGCAGAAAGAATTTGTTGACGGCGGCGCGCGCGTCTTTCGATTGATTATCGTTTTGAGCGGAGCCGGACTTATGACCTAATGCCGAGAAGACGGTTATGGCGACGAATAGAAATATAAACCTTCTCAATTTCCACTTACCTCCCCCAGGAAAATGTACCGTAGGTTGTCCAACCTGCGGAGGGCTTCATTACCAAGTCGCTTGATGACACTTGAACGCTCCATTAATCAAGTATCCGCAGGTTGGACAACCTACGGTACAGGGCGCGACGCATGGGCGCCATAAACAACTCCATTAAAAATATAGGAATGTAATTTGTCAAATTGCGATGCTTCAGGCAATGGGGAGTCTGAAATGGGGAATGGGGAATGGGGAATGGGGAATGGGGGAAAGGCGCGCTTTCTCAGCCCCACTGCCTACTCCCCATTCCCCATTCCCCGGATTATGATTCAGCGGCCTTGGTCTTCGCGGCGCGTTTGACGCTCTTCTTGGCCTCTGGTTTCTTCGCCACGGCGAGTTCGCCGTTGACAGTCTTGTAATCGCAGCTCTCCTCGGAGCAGTAGCGGGTCGTCTCTTCTTTCTTGGCGTTGTATTTTTCGAGCACAAACGGCTTGCCGCATTGCGGGCAGGCTTCGGCCACGGGCTTGTCCCAGAAGACCGAGTCGCAATTCGGATACTCCGAACAGCCGTAGAAGATTTTCCCGCGCTTCGATTTCTTGACCAGGATCTCGCCCTTGCAGCCGGGCTTCGGACACGGCACGCCCGTGGATTCGCGCTTGATGAATTTGCAATCCGGGTAGCGCGAGCAGGCCGTGAATTCGCCGAAGGGGCCATGCCTGATGGCCAGTTGCGATTCGCATTCGGGGCATTTCTCTTCGAGCATCACCGGGGCGGCGGCCACGCCGGATTTGGTTATCTTGCGCGTGGTCTTGCATTCGGGGTAGCCGGTGCAGGCGAGAAACTGGCCGAAGCGCCCGCGCTTGAGCGTCATCGGCTTGCCGCACTTCTCGCAGGTCTCGTCGGCGTATGGGTTTTCCTCGGCGGCGCCCTCGCCGTTCGCCACCGCCGGCTTGGCCAGCTCGCGCGTATTCTTGCATTCGGGATAATTCGTGCAGGCCAGGAATTGGCCGAAACGCCCGAACTTGATCGCCATTTTCGATCCGCACTTATCGCAGACCTCGTCCGTGAGGATTTCCTGCCGCTTGACGTCGCGCATGCGCTGCTGGGCGACCTTAAGGTCGACGGTGAACTTGTCGTAAAACCCCTTCAACGCGGCCGTCCACGCCAGCTTGCCGTCTTCGACCTCGTCCAGTTCTTCCTCCATCCGCGCCGTGTATTGGACGTTGAACAGGTCGGCGAAACTCTCGACCAGCAGGTCGTTGACGATCGCGCCGAGTTCTGTGGGGCGGAACTTACCCTCGACCTTCTCAACGTATTCGCGGTCCTGGATGACAGACATGATCGATGCGTAGGTCGAAGGCCGCCCGATGCCTTTCTCCTCGAGCGCCTTGACCAGCGTGGCTTCGGTGTAGCGCGGCGGAGGCTCGGTGAAATGCTGATTCGGCGTGAGCGAGTTGAGCTTCAGCTCTTCGCCCTTCTCAACCTTCGGCAATTTCGCCGCGCGCTCCTCGTCGTCTTCGTCTTTCTCGTCCTTGCCCTCTTCATAGACGGCGAGGAAGCCGTCGAACTTGAGAACCGAGCCCGTGGCGCGGAACGTGTATTTCTCGCCGGCGGAGATGTCGATCGTGGTTTGATCGAAGATGGCGGGCATCATCTGCGACGCGACGAATCGCTGCCAAATCAGCCGGTAGAGCGCCAGTTCGTCCTTCTCCAGATACGGCGCGACCTGGTCCGGCGGGCGTTCGGCCGAGGTCGGGCGGATCGCTTCGTGCGCGTCCTGCGCGTCCTTCTTCGAGCGGTAAAAAACCGCTTTTTCGGGCAGATATTTTTCGCCGTAATGTCTGCCGATGAAGTCGCGGACTTCCGCGAGCGCGCTTTCGGCGACGCGCGTCGAATCTGTGCGCATGTAGGTGATCAACCCGACCGCGCCTTCGCTGCCGAGCTCGATTCCTTCGTACAGCCTCTGCGCGATCTGCATCGTCTTCTTGGCCGAAAAACGCAGCTTACGCGACGCTTCCTGCTGGAGCTTCGAGGTGATGAACGGCGGGACCGGGTTGCGCTTCTTCTCCCTGGTCGATACGTCGGCGACGACGTATCGAGCGCCTTCGAGTTCGGCCAGGATGTTTTTCGCGGTCTCTTCGTCCTTGATATGAAATTCGGTCTTCTTAACGCCGTCGTCGAAGCCGGATGTTTTTACCGTCTGCGACTCGATCTTGTAAAGCCGCGCGTCGAACGGCGGCGGCAGCTTCGCCGACAGGTTCGCGATGATGGACCAGTATTCGGTTTTGACGAAGGCCAGAATGTCGCGTTCGCGCTCGACGACCAGCCGCACGGCCACGGTCTGGACGCGCCCGGCCGAAAGCCCGCGCCGGACCTTGTCCCACAGCAACGGGCTGACTTTGTACCCGACCAGGCGGTCGAGCACGCGGCGCGCCTGCTGCGCGTCCACCAGATTCTCGTTGATCTTGCCCGGATGATTGAAGGCGTCCTTGACCGCGTTCTTGGTGATCTCGTTGAACATCACGCGGAAGATCGGCTTGCGCGCCATCCCGCGCGTCCCGGTGATCAGTTCGGCGATGTGTCTGCCGATGGCCTCGCCTTCGCGGTCAGGGTCGGTCGCGACGTAGACGGTCTCGGCCTCCTTAGCCGCCTCTTTGATATCTCTGACGACCTTCTCCTTGCCTGGCATTACTTCATACGTCGGCTCGAAATTATTTTCGACGTCTACGCCGAGGCCCTTTTTCGGCAAGTCCTTGATGTGGCCGACCGAGGCGATGACTTTGAAGTCCTTGCCCAGATATTTATTGATTGTCTTCGCCTTCGACGGCGATTCGACGATTACGAGTGATTTAGACATAACTTATTACCAGCGCGCCCTTTAGACCATTATTTAGGTCGTCGACGAAGGACACACATCTCAACATAGAGAACTTTTCAGCTTATTGCAAAGGCCGAATCAAATAACACGAAGGCGGTAGGAAGTTCAAGCGGCCGTCAGGCGAGAGGCGCCAATCGCTTTGGAGATAAAGGAATTCGGCCACGAATGAACACGAATAAACACGAATAGGAAAAAAGAGGCGCCAAAACAAATGAATCTCAAGATCAGGAAAGAGATTCGTGTTTATTCGTGTTCATTCGTGGCCGAATTCCTTCCCCTGAGCGATATATCATCGCGTCTATGGCTGCGACTTCGGTCGATGACAAATGAACAATGATTATTCTTCGTCGTAGTCGTCCGCCGCGTCGAGCGCCTCTTCGAGCGTGAAGATTCCCTCGTAGAGGGCCTTGCCGATGATCAGGCTGTCGACGCCGTATTCCTCGAGTTCTTTCACGGCATAGACGTCGTCGAGCGAGGCGACGCCGCCCGAGGCAGTAATCTTCAACCCGCTGACTTCGGCGATGGCGCGCGTGGACGCGACGTTGACGCCGGTGAGCATGCCGTCGCGCGCGATGTCGGTGTAGACGACGCGTTCGACCCCCATCTCGGCCACCTTCTGCGCGAACTCGATGGCCTGGATGTTCGAGAGCTTTTCCCACCCCCGGAGGGCGATCAGGCCGTCACGCGCGTCGATGCCGACGACGATGGTCGAGCCGAATTCGTCGACGATGTGCTGCAAGAGCACGGGATTTTCGATCGCCGTCGTGCCGATGACGATGCGCGTCGCGCCCAATTCGTCGAGCCTGCGCACGTCGTCGAGCGTGCGTACGCCGCCGCCGAACTGCACAGGGATGGGGGCCTCGTAAAGGATGCGTTCGAGGGCCTTTAGATTATCGGTGTCGTCCTTGCCTAGCGCCGCGTCGAGGTTGACGACATGCAGCATCTCTGCGCCCTCGTCATACCACCGCTTGGCCATCTTGACGGGGTTTTCGGAATACACAGTTTCAGCGGATGCTTGCCCTTGAGAGAGCCTGACACAGCGACCGCCGCGTAAATCAATGGCTGGGATGATGATCATGCGGATGTGATTTTGACGTTTCGTTATAGGTGAATCAGTTATTGGAGCGCCCGTTCCGACCGACTGCCTGTGGACACCCGCGTAAATACTACTCAATTTGGCTTTTCAGGCAAGGCTTTTCGTGTCATTTCAGAATCTTCGCCAGGCGGCGCGCGCCCTCCCGAATCCGGCGCTCGCTCAGGCCCGCGTAGCCGAGCACGAATTCGCCCATATTATCAGGGCGTTCTTCGTCCAGGTAATAGGGCCGCGCGCTGACCAGCCCGACGCCGGAGGCGCGCGCGCGGCGCGTAACTTCTTCGTCGTCGAGCTTGCAGCGGACCCTGATCATCAGGCTCATCCCCGCGTTTTCGCCCAAAATCGTGACGCGGTCTCCTAAATGGGTTTCGAGCGCGTGAACGAGCGTTTGACGCCGCCTGTCGTAAATCGTCCGCATCCGGCGCAGGTGTCGCTCCAGGTAGCCTTCGTTGATGAAATCGGCCAGAACCCGCTGCTCTATCATCGGCGTCTGGCGGTCGGCCAGCCATTTCGCGCGCGTGAGGACTCGCGCCAGCGGCGGCGGCGCGACCAGATAGCCTACCCGCAGCGAAGGGAAGAGCACCTTTGAAAACGTTCCTACGTAGATCACCGAGTCCCCGCCGGCCAAACCCTGCAGGGACGGAATCGGGCGTGAGCCGAAGCGGAACTCGCTGTCGTAATCGTCCTCGACGATCATCACCCCCGTCTTTTCGGACCAACACAGCAAATCCAGCCTGCGCGACAACGGCAGCGTCACGCCGGTAGGGAACTGGTGCGACGGCGTGACGTAGACCAATTTCAGTCCGCCTTTCGACTTTGAAGTCAGCGCCTCGACAACAATTCCCGACTCGTCTACGGGCGCGGGCAGCAGCTCCGCCCCGTGCGCCAGGAACACCCGGCGCGCGCCCAGGTAGCCGGGGTTCTCGACTGCTACGGGAGAGCCGCGATCAATCAGCAGCTTCGCGATCAGATCGATCGCCTGCTGCGCCCCGTTCACGATCACCACCTGATCGGCGCCGCATTTGACGGCGCGCGCATGTCTCAGATACCCGGCTATCGCCTCGCGCAGCGGCTCGTAGCCCTGCGAGCCGCTGGCGTAATCGAGCATCGAGCTGTCTTTCGCGCGGCAGTGTTTGACCATCAACCGCCGCCACTGTTGCAAAGGAAATTCGTCCAGCGCGGGGCGACCCGTTTTGAAATTAATCGGCGCTTCGAGTTCCAGCGGTTCGAACGGAGCTGAGTCCGCGATGCTGGCGCCGTAGCGCGAAAGTTCAATTCGGCTTCTTGCCGCCTGGCGCCCCGTCTCACGCGGCCCCGCCGCGGGGCGGGATTTTTCGACCGGATTGGTCTTCAACAATTCGTCGGGCAACTCGCAGCCGACGAATGTCCCGGAACCGGTGGCCGCGCGCAAATAGCCCTCGCTCAAAAGCTGTTCGTAGCTCTGCGTGACTGTGGCCCGCGAAACGCCGAGCGATTGTGACAGGCCGCGCGTTGAAGGCACACGCTCGCCCGGTTTCAGGCGGCCTGTGAGAATGGCCGCGCGCAATTCGTCGTAAAGTTGTTTGTGCAGCGGCGTCGTGGAGCGCTGATCGATTGTGATTGCAAGATCCATCGTTATTCTCCAATCATGAATAGAACTCATAGATCCTATAGAATCTATGAGTTCTATTCATGATAAATACAGGTAAAAAGTGGACTGGTATTAAAACGGAAAAGTGGAGCTTGTACAAGGCCACTTGAGAAGTTATTTTTCACCTCGACCATGACGACAAGGAGAGGATTTTGATGGAAAGTTTCGCGCCTACGGAGCGGACCACGCTGAAGCGATTGCCGCAGCGCGGTTTTTATGACCGTGAGGTGGTTTATCGGATTCTGGACGAAGGCTTCGTTTGTCACGTCGGGTTCACCGTTGACGGGCAGCCTTTCGTCATACCGACGGCTTACGGGCGCGTCGGAGACAAACTTTACATTCACGGATCGGCGGCGAGCCGGACTTTGCGCAGCCTGAACGGCGGCATTCCGGTTTGCGTGGCCGTCACATTGGTTGACGGGCTCGTTCTGGCGCGTTCGGCCTTTCACCATTCGATCAATTACCGTTCGGTGGTGATACTTGGAGCCGCGACGATGGTCGAGGCGGCCGAAGAGAAAATGACCGCGCTCAGGGCGTTCACGGAACACGTCATCCCGGGTCGCTGGGATGACGTGCGCGAGCCGAACGAGCAGGAGTTGAAAGGGACTTCCGTGCTGGCGCTGCCACTGGTCGAAGTCTCCGCGAAAGTCCGCACGGGGCCGCCGAAAGACGACGAAGAGGACATGGCGTTCCCCGTCTGGGCGGGCGAATTGCCGCTGCGAATCACGGCCGGCGCGCCGGTTGACGATCCGCATTTATCGGAGGGGGTCAGGCCGCCGGCTTACGTCGCGCGATATTCCAGGACAACCCATCAGGAACGCCCATTACGCGCTAAGCGCGAAAGTGACCATAAATAGTTTGCCAGGGCGGGCTCTTGCCAGAATTTGAATGATCAATGAATAAATCAGGAGAAGTGAGTGCGAGAAAAAAGTATTGCGGAAATCGATCCGAAACGCAGCGTAGCTTTATTGATTGCGGCATTTGCGGCGGTTTACATCCTCTGGGGGTCAACGTACCTCGCGATCAAATATGTGATTGAAACCTTGCCGCCATTTATCAGTACCGGGGCGCGATTCTTACTGGCAGGCGCGACGCTTTTCATTGTGGGAAAATTTTCCAAAGACTATGAGAAACCGACTCCCACGCAGTGGCGGGCAAGCGCCGTCGTCGGGGTACTTCTGTTTTTAGGCGGGACCGGCGGCGTAGTTATAGCCGAACATCACATCACGTCAGGTCTCGCGGCTTTGCTTGTGGCGACCGAACCGTTTTGGGTCGTGCTTTTAAGCTGGCTCTGGTTGAAGGGGGCGCGCCCAGATTGGAGGGTGGCGCTCGGTCTGTTGATCGGTTTCGCCGGAGTTTATTTACTGATTGACGTCAACGGCGCCGGCCAGGCCGGGAATGGAACCAATCAACTATTCGGCATCGTTCTCGTCATTGTGGCGGCGCTGTTTTGGGCGACCGGTTCGATCTACGGAGTGCGCGCCCCGGCGTCGAAATCGCCGATTCTGGCTTCCGGGATGCAAATGCTCTCTGGCGGTTCGGCGCTGATTTTAGTCGGAACATTGATGGGCGAATGGACCAGCTTTGAGATCACTGCCGTTTCGCTCAATTCGTGGCTCGCGCTTGCATATTTATTGGTGTTCGGTTCGCTGATCACTTTTACGGCTTACAGTTGGTTGCTCAAAAACGCGCGCCCGGCGGCGGTTGCGACATACGCTTACGTCAATCCGGTGATCGCGGTGATATTGGGTTGGGCGATTGCGGGCGAATCCTTCACCGGGCGAATGCTGCTCGGAGCTGGTGTGATTATCGGCTCAGTTGTCCTCATCACATCGCAAAATTCGGAAGCGATCGTAGAGGAGAAGGTCGTCTCAATTGAAGACTCGGCGGAAAATTGCCCGACTTATTCAACTTAATCCCAGTTTTGAGTTGGACCTAGAAGAGGGAGGAACAACGGGGAACACTGGGATCATGGAGAAGAGCAAAACTAGAGCGGATTGCAATTGCATATACGGGAATGCTGACGGGATCAGTACCGCGAGCGGTAGATACCGTGTTGGTTGTCAATCGGCCGCCGCATAATTTGGATCGTACGGCCGTTGATTTTTCAACACCCCGTGAGCAATGCGGACAAGCTTGTGCATGGCCGCCGCGATGATTTGCATTT
>DATEMG010000587.1:0-20178 GCA_035275805.1 Blastocatellia bacterium | reverse complement strand
GGCCCGGGCGGCTTTGCGAATATGACACGGTCCTTCAACGTCGCGATTCCATTGGTTAATTACCGAATGACAAACGCAAAAATCACACGTCGTGAAATCATCAACCTCGCGCTGGCTTCGCCGTTGTTCGCGGCAATTCCTGAGGCCGGTCAGGCGCAGGCGGGGAAAACGAAAAGCCTCGACCGGCAGTCTTTCGTCGACGCTCCGAGCGCGGTCACGCCGGTCGGCGGCGGCGAAATCAAACAAGTCGAATTAGTCAGGCAATGGCGCGGGCCTCTCTGCCGCTCGCGTTTGATCAATCGCGGCAAAACGCCGGCGCGCATAAAAGAGGTCACGCTCTTCGACCTTAAGCTCGATCTGCCGCCGGCGACCACGCTTTACGGCGAAGGCTTCCAGATGTTGAGCCAGACGGGCGGCGAGGCCGGGCGGCCAGTTGACCTGGGCAATTACACCGACGCCAAGCACTACAAGACGCCGCAGCCGGAAGGCGCGCGCGTCTTTTACGGCTTGATGACGATGGCGCCGCCCGATGGCGACAACCTGTTGCTTGCCTTCACTTCGTGCCGCCGCTTCGCGGGTCAGTTCTATTTGCGCCCGAAATCATTGCAAGTGGTCGTTGACACTGAGGGTTTGGAATTGAAACCTGGCGAGAGCTGGGAAATGGAAGAGTTCATTTTCCGTTCGGGCCCGGATCGCGCGAAGTTGCTGGATGAACTGGCCCGGGGGTTGAACGCCAATCATGCCCCGCTCCGGTTCAAAACGCCGCCGACGGGCTGGTGTTCGTGGTATTGCTTCGGGCCGCGCGTGACGGCGCAGCAGGTGCGCGACAACCTTGACTTCATCGCCAAGAACGCGCAGGGGCTGAAGTACATTCAGATTGACGACGGTTATCAACCGGCTATGGGCGACTGGCTGGAGACCGGCGCGGCCTTCGGAGGCAATATACAAGGCGTGTTGAAGGAGATTCGCGAGCGCGGCTTCGAGCCTGCGATCTGGGTCGCGCCGTTTATCGCCGAAGAGAAGTCACATCTGTTCGAGCAACACCCCGACTGGTTCATCAAAGACGCCGAGGGCAAGCCCTTGCGCTCCGATAAAGTCACTTTCGGCGGCTGGCGTCGCGGCCCCTGGTACGCGCTGGACGGCTCCCACCCGGAAGCGCAGAAACACCTCGAAATGGTCTTTCGCACAATGCGGCGCGAATGGGGCTGCACGTACTTCAAGCTCGACGCAAACTTCTGGGGCGCGATGCACGGCGGGCGATTTCACGATCCGCGCGCGACACGCATTGAAGCCTACCGGCGCGGGATGCAGGCGATTCTCCGCGGCTCTGGCGACGGTTTCATACTCGGCTGCAACCACCCGATCTGGCCGTCGCTCGGATTAATCCATGGGTCGCGCAGTTCGAACGACATCAAGCGCTCCTGGGATCGCATCGCCAGCACAGGCAAGCAGAATCTCTACCGCAATTGGCAGAACGGGCGATTGTGGTGGAACGACCCCGACGCGATTGTGCTGACGGGCGACCTGCCGCCGGCGGAATTTCAATTTCACGCCACGGTCATTTACGCCAGCGGCGGGATGCTGCTCTCAGGCGACGACCTGACCAGGATCGCGCCGGATCGTCTGGCGATGCTCAAGAAGCTGCTGCCGCCGACGGGCCGAGCCGCTGAGTTCGCCGACGATTCATTGCGCGTCGGCGTCGTCAACATGCCGGGCGCGCGGATGGTCTGCGTCTTCAACTGGGAAGACAATCCGCAAACTATTTCAATCCCGTTGCCGCGTCCGAGCCGGGTCACCGATTTCTGGAGCGGCGAAGACCTGGGCCGGCGTGAAGGCAGTTTGGAAATCAAAGATCTGCAGCCGCGTTCGGCCAGGCTGCTCGTCTGCAAATGAAGAGTTTGCAGTTCCGCCTCATAATCTTTGAAAAAATAATGCAGGCGCCTTTTTCCCGGTCGCGGCAGCGACCATGTGAGCTTAGCCCGGCTTTTCAAAGCCGGGACCATCAGCGCATCAGTCCTCAGTCGCGGCAGCGACGGTTGACTTTGCAGATCGGGGTCAACCGTCGCTGCCGCGACTAAAACCACTATGCGACCGCTCCCCCGGCTTTGAAAAGCCGGGCTAGGATCAGCCGTCGCTGCCGCGACTAGGAGGCGTTGTCGCATTTATTTTTCAAAGCCCATAATGCGAAACTACGAACGGTAGGAGGCAAAATGTCGAGTCTCGGCGAGTGACGCGACAATGGTTTGCTAAACAAAGGCGCGGAGCTCGATTTGCGGCTCTTCCTGACCGTTTGCACGCATCCGGCCCCGAGCGCGCTGTGGACCTCTCACGGATCTTCCACCCAATACTGCGCGCTGGAAGCGCGCGTACCCAGGGGTTTTCGCAGGAGAATGAAAAGATGGATTCCAGAGTTTTCTATACCACCCTCGGCAGTCCCGTCGGCGCATTGTTTCTCACGTCGAATGGAGAGGCGATCACCGAGTTGTTTATGGAGAAGCATAAGGGCGGGCCGAAGCCGATCGGTGATTGGCGGCGCGACGACGGTCTGTTCCGCAAAGCCGCCGATCAATTGCAGGCGTATTTCGCGGGCGAATTGACCGAGTTCGATCTGCCTCTTGCGACAGGCGGCGCGCCGTTTCAACAACGCGTCTGGGCCGAATTGAGAAAGATTCCCTACGGCTCGACGATCAGTTACGGCGAGCTTGCGCGGCGGATCGACGCCCCAAAAGCTCCGCGCGCGGTCGGCGCGGCGAACGGCAGCAACCCGATCTCGATCATCATTCCCTGTCATCGCTTGATCGGGTCGAACGGCAAGCTGACCGGCTACGGCGGCGGCATCGAGCGCAAGAAATTTCTGCTTGAGTTTGAAGCTGAGACTTTGGCAAAGAGGAATGGGGAATGGGGAGTGGGGAGTGGGGAGTAGGAAGTAGTATCTTTTTTCCCCATTCCCCATTCCCCACTCCCCACTCCCCTCACTTCCCTTTACTGATCATCTGCAAGATACGATCCGCGTGGTTGCGGGCGATCAGCGGGACACCTTCATCCAACTTGATGTTTTTGAGGATTGGGTCGAAGCGGTGCGGGTCGGCGACGCGCTTGGATTTCAGCTCGCTTTCGAGCATGCGCAATTGCGCGGGCGCCGAGATCGGGTCGTTCGCGATCACGGCTTCGAGTTCGAAGATTCTGGTCTCCTGGGTGACGATGTTGCGGAAGATGTCGCTCAGCCGGTTCATGCTCTGGTTTTCGGTGTAGTTGAACTTAACCGTCCGCTCTTTCCCCTCGCGCGAGTAACCGATCGTCATATTCCCGAGGTGCGAAAAATCTTTCTTATGCTGGTAGTCTTCATCGCTCGCCAGAAAATTCATGTCGTCGAAGATCAGTTGAATCTGCGAGAGCAACCCCGGGGATAACGAGAGTTTCATAACGACCTCGTCGGCGTCCTTGCGTTTGAAGCGGAACTTGCCCTGCCCTGAGCCGTCGAATTCGAGTTCCTGAACCGGCGTCGTGAAGCGAGGGTTCTCGAAGAGGTAGTGGTAATGCGCCCCGGAGGTCGCGCCGCGCTCGGCGCCGGTCAGCGACTGGTTGAGTTCAATGGTCGTTTGGGACAACGCCTGAGTGTTGAAGGCGCCAAGTAGAAAAACGATGAAGAGCGCCGGTATAAACATTCGCATAATGAAACTACACGGGACT
This sequence comes from Blastocatellia bacterium, assembly GCA_035275805.1. Classification (GTDB taxonomy): domain Bacteria; phylum Acidobacteriota; class Blastocatellia; order RBC074; family RBC074; genus JAJVID01. Next base: position 16,488 of record DATEMG010000587.1, on the reverse strand, counting down.
TATAAAACTTATAGGACTTAAAGGGCCTGTAGGACTTCTACGACGCATATATCCTATAGGTCCCTATAAGTCCTATAAGTCCTAATCACATTCTGATTCGGTCAGTTCGACTCTCCCCCAGTTTGCTGTTCGGTCTTCTTTTTGCCGAAAGGCTCGGAGATGAAGCCCTGCGCCGCGGCCTGCGCGTTGTCGTAATTGTTGCCGTTGCTGATCGCCTTGTTGTATTCGGCGATGGCGCGTTCGCGCTGGCCGATGGCGTCCCAGGAGTTGCCGCGATAGATGTACGACCAGACCTCCACCCAATTTGGTCTAAGGTTCCCGTTCAAGGCCTGATCGAAGGCGTCGAGCGCCTTGTTCCAGTTGCGCTGAGTCATGTAAACCGATCCGAGGTTGTACCAGGCCCACGAATTCCCGCGATTGAGTTTGATTGCGGCCTGGAATTGCTGCTCGGCCTCGATATACTCCTGTTCGCGGAAATGCTCGATGCCGCGGCGGACGATCACGCCCTGGCGCAACTCCTCGGAGCTGCGCATGATTTTCGCGTCGGGGTCGACGATCACCTCAATCGGCTTGCTATTGGTCAGGATGTCGAAATCCGCTGAAGGGCCTTTCATCATCAACGTCTGTCGCTCGGCCCCGGCCTCGGTCCGGAGAGTTATTTCGACGGGCATCTCGAAGGAGTCCAGGTCCTGTTTGACGGTCCCGGGGACGCGGAAGCCCTCCTTGGTGCGAAGCATTCTATAATCGGAGCGGAATTCCGGCACGCCCGTAGACTCGACCCACTGTCCGAAGAAGAACCGCAGGTCGCGCCCGGCCGTCTTTGTGGCGAGGGTCTCGAATTGGTCGAGCGTGACGTTCTTGCCTTCATTTTTAGTGAAATAATCGCGCAGCATCTTGTCGAACTTCTCTTCGCCGATCACCTGGCGCAGCATGTTGAAAACAAGCGCGCCCTTGTTAAAGACCACCGACCGGTAAGGCGCGGTCTGGTCGTCAAGATCTTTGGGCGCGTTGCGGATCGAAGCTGATTGCTCGAAGGCCAGCGCCTTCTCCAGCTCGGCCTGAACGGTCTGCACATAGAGCGTCTCGTTCTCGTTGTCCTTGACGTAAAGCAGTGTGCTGAATTCGGCCAAACCGTGCCACAGCCAGGCGTCGTCAAAAGACTTCAACCCGACCGCCTGCCCCCACCATTGATACGCCACTTCGCGCGCCAGTTTTTCGTCAATCCCCGAAGTCAGCGCGCGCGGCGAAATGAAGATCATTCCCGGGCCGGAATAGGTATCGAGCGTCTCTTCGTCGGTCTCGGCCACCACCAGACGGTTGCCGAAGGCGTAACGGCCGAACTTCGACGAATAATATTCCAGGTGTTTGCTGATGACGTCTATAGCGTGATCGGCCCATCTTTCGTCGCCGGCTTTGACATAGAAATCGACCGTGAATCCACCACGGTTCGTGGTGCGCAAGATATATTTGGCCGCCGCGAGACTGCCCGGCAGGACCGGCTTCGTGCAGGTGAAGGCAAAGGTCGTAAACTCTTCTTTGGTCTTCTGATCTTCTTTTGTCTTTTGCTCTTCTTTCGTCTTCTGCTCGGTCACGGGGACGGGTACGACCGGCTGCTCGCTGTAACCGGCGACGAGCACGCCTTTCGGGACCTTGACGTTGATCGCATAAGTAGCGCGGTCGGCGACGTATTCATGAAACGGGAACCATCGCGCGGCGTAAAAAAGATAGGAGCCCTGGTCGCCGACGTGAGCCAGGCGCGCGTTCGAAATCGGCCCGCCCTGCGGCGATTCGAGAGCGCCTTCGTATTCGAACACCAGCGTCATGGGCTGTTTGGCGGGAACCACGGCGCCCAGATCGATGCGGACATTCATGTTTTCGCGGTTGTCCTGGATGAATTGCAGGCCGTCTGGAGTGGGCTGCGCGGTCGGATCTTTCGCCTTCGGCGGGGCCGGTTTGGGACTCTGCGGGCGGGCGCCAGGCGTGGCGGCGCCAGGCGTGGCGGCGCCGGGCGTCGTCGTAGCGGACTCGTCCAGGCGCGTGATGCGACTGATCGTTAGCGACCCGTTCATTTCAAAGACAACCGACCTGGTCTCAGACTGCGGAACGAACCGCACCTCGGCCCGAGCCTTCAGCAATTGAGACGCCGGAATCAGTTCGGCGTCAATCTTGTAATGCTGAACGTCGATATCCGTCGCGCCCTTCTGCGCGCCCGCCCTGAAAAATGCGCCGCTCACGGCCAGCGCAAGGGCCAGCGTCATAAACATCCCAAGCGAAAATATTTTTCTCATTGTAATTGTCCCCACTTCATTTCTTCTTCAAGCAGTCTAGCTTGTTCTTAAACCGCGCACATTGTCTTCAGATTTGCGTGAATTATAACACTACGACACGCTTTTGAAAGATTAGCCAGCCGGATTATCTTCGCTACAAGATCATTAAGGATTGAACGGCATAAGAGAGCCGTCTTGCATTCCACATTCCTAGCCAATCTGTACAGGCCCCAGAATCACGGCGCTGTAAGCTACCGCCACTTTTGCGCCTCTGTTTGCGTAGGAGTGTTTCTGATCGCCGCGAAACACGACTACATCGCCCGGAAATAGCTCATATTTGTCCCCTGAAACAACCAGTTCCACCTGGCCTGACTCACAGGCCAGATATTCCCTTGTCCCGAGGCGATGCGGATTCCCTGCCATTTGTGCCCCGGGCGGCAGTTCCATCCGGTCGAGTTCCAATCCCTGCAAATAATCCGGCAAAAGTTTCCTGATGAACACGCCTCCGCGCTGCTTACGTGGAATGGAATCGGCCCGATAGAGTTTAGCCTGGGCCTTCGGCGGGCTGATCAGTTCTTCCACCGGGACCTGTAGCGCGGCAGCCACTTTGGCCAGCACCGCTACCGTCGGATTAGCTGCGCCAGATTCCAGGTTGGACCAGGTGGGCCGCGGCACGCCCGAAAGCCGCGCGAGCTGTTCCTGGGTCAGGTTCCTGCTCTGCCGCAGCTGCCGGAGGTTCTGCGCAATGTAGCCCGCAATCATGTTATCGGTCATAGCCATCCAATTATCATTCGGATAATAGATTGTCAATCGAGACGATATATCAGCAGAGGGCGCGTATGATGCCTGCGTTAGGAAGGGGTTAATGAGGAGCCCCCTGGGAGCGCAGGCATCCTTGCCTGCCTGCTTCGGCCAGTCGGTCATTGCCGGAAACCTAGCAGGCAAGGATGCCTGCGCTCCCAGGATGGGCGGCGCTCCCAGGGAGTTCTCGAAGGAGGGAGTCACATATGTTCGATTTCAATGGAAAATCAGTCCTCATCACCGGCGGGAGCCGGGGATTGGGGCGAGCCCTGGCGTTGAGGCTTTCGGCCGAGGGCGCGAAAGTCGCGCTGGTCGCCCGCCATCAGGAAGAACTTGATGGGGTCGTCAAGGAGATCAGGAAACAGGGCGGGATCGCCTTCGGAATCGTTGCGGACGTAGGCGACAAGGAGAGCGTCTATCCGATTGTGGGACAGGCGGCGGCCCTGGCCGGGCCGGTAGACGTCCTGATCAACAACGCGAGCGCGCTCGGCCCCGTCCCCTTGCAGCTTATTCCCGACACCGATTGCGAGGACTTCGAGCGGGCGCTGCAGGTCAACACTATCGGCCCGTTCCGGCTAATCAAGGCTGTCGTCGGTTCGATGATTCTGCGAAAGACCGGGGTGATCGTTAACATCTCGTCCGACGCGGCGGTCGAGGCCTATCCGTCCTGGGGAGTATACGGCGCTTCCAAGGCCTCTCTCGATCATCTGACCCGGATCGCGGCGGCTGAGATGGCGGACGCCGGAGCGCGTTTCCTCAGCGTGGACCCGGGCGAAATGAACACACGGATGCATGCCCAGGCTATGCCCGACGCCGATCCGGCCGGCCTACAGTCGCCCGCCGCGGTCGCGGAAAAAATTGTGACGATGATTCGCGAGTCCGATCGAATTGCGAACGGGTCGAGGCTGATCGCCTCGGAATGGAGGCCTTTATGAAAGCAGCGCGCGCGCCTCGCGCCGATAAAACAAACGTAAAACTGCTCGTCGTCAAAGATGGCGAAATCGAGGACAGTTCGATAGAGCGTCTAGCGGATCATCTGCGATCGGGAGATTTGCTGGTAGTCAATGATGCGGCCACGCTGCCGGCCTCGTTGCCCGCGCAAGACGCAAGGAACAATCGAGTGGAGCTTCGCCTGACGAAGCAGTTGAACGAGCGGGTCTGGCAGGCTGCGGTGTTCGGCGACGGGGATTGGCGCACGCCGACTGAAGACAGGCCACCACCGCCTCGCTTCGCGCAAGGCGAAGAGATATTGATCGCCCCGGACTTCCGGGCCAGAGTCCGAAGCGAAGATCAATTGTCAGGAAGGCTGCTTGATCTCGAATTCAATCTTTCAGGCGAAGCGTTGTGGCGGAGTCTGTATCAGCACGGCAAGCCCGTGCAATATTCGTACATCGAGGACGAACTTAAACTCTGGTCCGTGCAGAACGTTTACAGCAGCCGCCCCTGGGCGGTCGAGATGCCCAGCGCGGGACATGCGCTCAGTTGGCGACTCATGTTGAACCTCATCAGAAAGGGCGTACAGATTGTTCCGCTCACTCACGGCGCGGGGTTATCATCAACCGGCGACCTGAAGATCGACCATGCGCTGCCGCTAGCCGAAAGATTTGAGATCCCCCTGAGCACGATGGAAGCGGTCAGTCATACCAGCGTCGGCGCCGGCCGCGTCATCGCAGTCGGCACGTCGGTCGTCCGCGCCCTCGAAAGCGCTGACCAGGGTCCGAGCGGATTTACCACACTGAAACTCGGCCCCGGCTATGAGCGCAAGATCGTGAACGGCCTGTTGACCGGCGCACACGACGTTTCCGAAAGTCATTACAAATTGCTTCAGGCTTTCCTTCCCGAAAACACCCTGGCGCTGGTCAGCCGGCATTTGGAGCGACAGGATTACCTCAGACATGAGTTCGGCGACTTGTGCATGATTCTGGCGTAAATTAACCGCCGAAAGCGGGAGTGGGGAGTGGGGAATGGGGAGTGGGGAAAAGATGCTATTTCCCACTTCCTACCCCACTCCCCATTCCCCACTCCCCACTCCCCACTTGGCAGTTGGCGCCCACAAATCCTGAAGATTTTACACATGCAACACCGTTGCTCGTGCTACACTAACAAAAGTCTCGTTTTCCGCTATCTAATGAACCCGACGAGATAAACAAACAATTTTATCGGAAAGAAATATGACACAAGGTGTCAGGAGTGGTCGTATAAGATCATTTGCATTCCTAACACCAGAAACAGAATTGAGAAAAGTCGTTCGGGCCGCTCGGGATGCGCCCTGAAACACTGACTTTCAAGCAGGAAGGAAACCGATGATTAGAATCTCTCCCTACATGCGCTTCAAAATACATCCGAAGAAAAACAGGGCTATAACACTGATGGCCATAACGGCTCTTCTGGGCGCGGGATGCGGGAAGAAGCAGGAGATGGTGTTCGACCGTCCGCCGGCGCCGGTAACAATCGCGGCGGCGGTGGCTCAGGACGTGCCGGTCTACCTGGATCAGATCGGCAAATGCGTCGCGCGTGAAGTGGTCGAGATTCGGCCCCAGGTATCCGGACGAATTACGAATATCCACTTTGCCGACGGCGCCAACATAAAGAAGGGCGATCCGCTCTTCACCATCGATCCGCGACCTTTTCAGGTGAGTCTTCAGCAGGCTGAAGCCAATCTGGCCAGAGACCTGGCGTCGAAGAAGCAGGCCGAAGCGGCCCTGGCGCGCGACAGGGCGCAGGCGAAACTAGGCGAGGCGCAGGCCCGGCGATACGCGCAATTGAACCGGCAGGGAGTCGTCTCGAATGAACAGTTCGATCAGATGCAGACAAACGCCGAGGCCCTGACGGCGACAGTGGCCGCCGACGAGGCGGCGGTGCGCAACGCCGAGGAGGCGATTAAGGCGGACGAGGCCGCGATCGAAAACGCCAAGCTTCAACTGAGTTATTGCTTCATACAATCCCCCATTGACGGTCGCGCCGGACAACGGCTCGTTGATGTCGGCAATCTGGCGGCCCCCAGCGTCGGGACGCCGCTCCTTGTAATCCAGCGGTTGGACCCCATCTACGCCGATTTCGCGATTTCGCAAAACGATCTATCGGCCGTGCAGCGAAACATGTCGCAAGGCGCGTTGAAGGCGGAAGTGCGTCTGCCCGACGAACCCGATAAAGCGGTCGTCGGCGCCTTGACCTTTGTGGACAACGCGGTGAAAGACGCGACCGGAACGGTGAATTTGCGGGCGACGATAGCCAACGGCGACCGCAGGTTTTGGCCCGGACGATTCGTCAACGTCCGGCTCGTCTTGAGCGTTCTGCGCGGGGCCGTCCTGATCCCCGCCACGGCGCCGCAGATGTCGGCCAAAGGGCAGTTCGTTTATGTCATCAAGGACGACTTGACGGCGGAGATGCGGCCGGTGACGGTGGGGCAGAGACAGGGCGAGATGGTCGTCGTCGAGAAAGGAATCGCGCCAGGCGAGAAGGTCGTCGTCAACGGCCAGCTGGGCGTCACCCCTGGCGGCAAGGTTCTGGTAGAGCAACCCAAGGGCGCCGCCCTTTCGAAGAATGGAGGGAGTTTATGAGCCTTTCGGAACCCTTCATTCGACGACCTGTAATGACCGTGGTGTTGACAGTCTCTGCGATCCTGTTCGGATCGCTGAGTTATCTCCGGCTCCCGGTGAACGACCTCCCGGCCGTCGACTATCCCGTGATCCAGGTGCAGGCGTCTTATCCGGGCGCCAGCCCGGACACGATGGCCAACAACATAGCCACGCCGCTCGAACGGCAATTCATGCAGATCAACGGACTGGAGCTGATCACTTCAAGGAACACGCAAGGCAATACGAGCCTCACGCTGCAGTTCAAGCTGGACAAGGACATTGACGCTGCCGCCACCGACGTGCAAACGGCCATTTCACAGGCGACGGGCGCGCTGCCGATTGACCTGCCTTCCCCACCGACATTTTCGAAGACGAACCCCAGCGATCAACCGATCATGTATATCGCGATGACCAGCGATTCGATGACTCGGGGGCAACTCCAAAGTTATGCGAGCACGCAGGTCGGACAGCGGATCAGCATCGTCCCCGGCGTCAGCCGCGTGGATGTGTTCGGCGCGAAGTCGGCCATCCGTATCAAGGCGGACCCGGCGGCCATGTGGGCGCGCGGCATATCAATAGACGACGTGTCGAACGCAATCAGGAACGCGACGAGTTACACCGGCGCGGGCCAGTTCGACGGGTCGAGCGGCACGGCGCTGCTGCGCCCCCAGGGACAACTCGAGACCGCCGAGCAGTACAACGAACTGATCGTCGGCGCGTCGGACGGGGCGCCGGTCTATTTGCGCGACATCGCCACGGCGCGCGAATCGGTTCAGGACGAGCGCATAGACATGCGAATGTGGGCCAGAGGCTACCCGGTTCCGACGGCGACGGCGATCATAGCCGTCAACCGGCAGGCCGGGGCCAACGTCGTCGAGGTGGCCGAGGGCATCCGTAAGCTGATGCCGGTCATCAGCGCCGAGCTTCCCGGCTCGATCCGGATCACGCCGGTCTACGACCGGTCACAAACAATCGTGCATTCGGTCAGGGACGTGCAGGTCACCCTGATGATCGCCTTTTTGCTGGTCGTCATCGTGATCTTCATCTTTCTCGGGCGCGCGACCGACACGCTGATTCCGGCGGTGTCGCTCCCGCTCTCGCTGCTGCTCACCTTCATCGCGATGCGCTTCCTCGGTTACAGCCTGGACAACCTCTCGCTGATGGCCCTCACTCTTGCCATCGGCTTTCTGGTGGACGACGCGATCGTCTTTCTGGAAAACACGGTGCGGCGGATGGAGCGGGGTGAACCAGCTTTCGAGGCGACGTTGAATTCCGCGCGCGAGATCAGCTTCACCATTCTTTCGATGACCGTGTCGCTGGCGGCGGTCTTCATACCGCTCGTGTTCATGTCCGGACAGGTGGGCCGCGTATTCCGCGAGTTCGCGGTGACCATCATCATCGCGATCTTCGCTTCGGGCCTGGTGTCGTTGACGCTTACCCCGTTGATGTGCGCTCGGATGCTCAAGGATCGTGGTCACGGTATAAAACAGACGCTGGTGGAACGTGTGATGGGCGCGGTGGAGCGCCGGGTGCTAGGCGTTTACGGCTCGTCGCTCTGGTGGTTCATCAGGCACAGATGGGTTTCCGCGGCGATCTGGGTCGTCTGCCTCGCCGGAACGATCTGGCTCTTCATGATCATTCCCAAGACGTTCCTGCCGCCGGGCGACAGCAGCGGCGTCTTCGGGTTCTTTATGGGCAAGGAAGGCTCTTCTCCCGAACAGATGCGCGCGATCCAGGACCGCGTGGAAGAGACTCTGCATCAGGATCCAAACGTCCTGATGAACTTCAGCCTGACGGGCCTTGGACAGTTTCTCCCCTCCAACGCGGGAATCGCATTCATCACAATCAAGCCGCCCTCCGAGCGCGCGCCTATCCAGCAGGTGGCGGGCGAAATAATGGGAAAGATCAATTCCAACCCCGGCGTCTTCGCCTTCATGCGCCCCTTCCCCGTCCTCGAGATCACTACCGGGGCGACCGAGCAGAATCAGGGGCAATACGCCTTTGCGCTCTCGGGCGTCAATCCCGGTCAGGTCTATGAGACTGCAGGGAAGTTGACGGCCGAGCTCATGCAATATCCGGGATTTGCGAGCGTCTCGTCCGATCTCTTCAACAACACCCCGAACCTCGACATTGACATTCGACGCGACCGCGCGAAAGTCTACGGCGTTTCGGAAGCGCGGATCTTGAATCTGCTGCGCAACGCGTACTCGCAGAATTACCTCTACCTGATAAAGAAGCCGGAAGATCAGTATCAGGTGATTCTCGAGGTCGAAGACGCAGCGCGTTCAAAGCCCGAAGACATCTCTCTGCTTCAAATCAGGTCGGACGACGGGCGGAACCTCATCCCCCTGCGCGAGCTGGTCACGTGGAAGACAACGCTGGGCCCGCAGGCCGTCAATCACATCAATCAGTTCACCAGCGTCAGCATATTCTTCAATCTGAAACCTGGGATTCCTCTCGGCGACGCCATCGATTACATCAACAAAAAATCGGCGGAGATAACGCCGCCCGCCGTGAGGGCCAGCCTGCAGGGCGAGGCATTGACCTTCAGCGACACGGTCAGGAACCTGACCCTCCTCATGCTGCTGGCGGTCTTCGTGATGTACGTGATTCTGGCGATCCTCTACGAAAGCTACGCTCACCCTTTGACCGTGCTCTCTACCCTGCCCCCGGCTCTGATTGGAGGACTGCTGACTCTACTCCTCTTCGGAGAGGAGGCGTCGCTTTACGCCTTCGTCGGATTGTTTATGCTAATGGGCATAGTCAAGAAGAACGGAATTCTGATCGTTGACTTCGCGCGCCAACGCGTAGAGGCCGGCGAAACTGCCGCGAAGGCGATCCACGACGCCAGTATGGACCGCTTCCGGCCCATCATTATGACGACGGTGGCGGCGGTCATCGGCGCGCTCCCCATCGCGGTGGGCTATGGGGCCGACGGGGCGTCCCGAAAACCGCTTGGGCTGGTGATAGTCGGCGGCCTGATCGTCTCTCAATTCATCACGCTCTATATCACCCCGGTGATCTACCTGTACCTCGAACAGTTCCAGAAGAAAGTCCTGGGCGGCGCCTCATCCCTTCGTTCAGGCCGTTCGAAGGGATCAAAAGAGCAGGCGCAGGGTTCTGTGGCCGGGGATTAGTTGAGTGTGGGAGAAATTTCCAGTCGCCGCAGCGACGGTTGAGATTAGGCCGGCGTTTCAACGCCGGTGTTGAGTGTGAGAGAAATCTCCAGTCGCGGAGCGACGGTTGACTAGCCAAGACGATAAATGATCCCTTCGTATGACGTAGGCGCAATCCCCAGTTCAATCGTCGCTCCGCGACTAGCGGATCGTGATATTAGCGTTCCCGGCGTTGAAACGCCGGGCTAATCTCAATCGTCGCTCCGCGACTGGCGGATCGTGATTTTAGCGTTCCCGGCGTTGAAACGCTGGGCTAATCTCAACCGTCGCTCCGCGACGAAGAATAAAATTGAGTTTTAATGACCTGTCAGAATCACGCTGTTTAGCGCACGGTTAATCGCCTGGAAGAGTTCGTCGAACTCGAATGGCTTGCGAACGGATGTGGCGCCGACGCTGCGCGCGGCCTCTTTCAACGTTTGCGGCGGGTCGGCCGAGATGAAGACCACAGGAGGGACCTCAGACAGGTTCTGTTGCAACGCCCTGACCACGTCAACGCCGTTCATATCCGGCAGTCTCAAATCAAGTAGAATCAGGTCGGGAGGCGGGTCCGGCTCGTCCGCTGGCGGCGAAGTAACCGCTTCGATCGCATTGCGGCCTGTCTCGGCAGATTGCACTTGATACCCCTCCTCCTCCAGCATCATTTGCAGCAACTCCAAAGATTCAGGGTGATCTTCGACGACAAGAATCCTCTTTCCCTGCTGAATTTTTTCGTCGCGCATGGAATTACCTTTTTATTTGTCCACTTTTTCCGCATCTATCAGAGGCAATCTAAAAATGAACGCGCTGCCGTCGCCTGGTTTCGATTGGACGGTGATCTCGCCGCCGTGCTGTTCGATAATATTTTTGGCGATATACAATCCAAGACCAAGCCCGCTTCTGGGCTGCCGATTGTCATCGGAGATTTGATAGAAGCGGCTGAATACCGTTTTCAGATTCTCCGGCGAGATGCCGGGGCCGTAATCGCGCACCTCGACCTGCGCCTTCGGCGGTCCGCTGTCAGAGTTCGTACGGCTCAGTCGCAGGTCAATCCGGTCGCTTTGCGGCGCGTGTACGATCGCGTTGTTCAAAAGGTTGTTCATCACCTGAAGCAGCCGCCCCTCGTCTCCGCGCACGATCAGAGGTTGATCTTTCTTCCGCGCCTCCAGCCGAACCGTGCGCGCGGGAGCGGTCAGTCGGACTTCCTCGATGGCCATCTCGGCGACCTGGGTCAAATCCACCGATTGCGACCGCAGCGAGAATTTGCCGCTCTGCAACCGCGACATGTCCAGCAGGTCGTCCGTGAGCCGTTCGAGATGTTTGAGCTGGCCGCGAAACTTGCTCACCATATGAAGGATTCGTTGGTTGCGCTCAAGCTCCTCCCCCGCCGTGGACGGCTGTGAGACCAGGCGTGTCAAAGCTTCGGAGTAACCCATCAGCGGCACGAGCGGCGTCCGCAGTTCGTGGCTGGCGAGCGAGAAGAATTGATCCTTCAGGAAATCCAGTTGCTCCAATTGCTCGCGCGCCCAGACCTGTTCCGTGATGTCGACGGCGGAGAAGAGGATGTAATTCACCTTGCCCGTTCCTTCATTTCCCCCGAAACGGATCGGCGTTAAGACGCGGTTCCATATTGTTTCCGAATCCCCATACTTGACGCGGACTTCAACTGGCCTGCTGGAGGCGCCGGTCTCAACCACCGATTTGAACATTTCGACCGCCTCATCCGGATCGCTGTATGTCAACTCGCGCCACTTGCGCCCGACGATCTGGTCGCGGGAGAATCCGTGTCCTAGTTCGAGCTTTTCCAGGTAGAGCGGGCTGGCCTGAATCAATTCCATGGTTTCCGCGTCGTAAAGCCCGAGCGCCGTCTGCTGGGCGTTCTCGATCATGATTTTTAGATGATCGAGCCTCTCGACCGCCTCCCTGGCTTGCAGCCCGGTCATGTCTTCGGCGTATATCACCAGGCCGTCAACCTTCCCCTCGCTGTCGTGCGTAGGGGTGATCGTGTAGACGAAATAACTATCAGTCCTCTTTCCGCGTTCATCCGTCACATGCGTGCGGATGCGGGAGGTCGTGCGCGATTGATCTTCGCGGTAGGCTTCGCGCACCAGGCCGACCAGTTCGGACATCTCCGTCTCCGCGAAAATTTCGGCGAAGGGCTGGCCGATCACCTCGCGGCCCCCGAGCAGGCCTGCCGAGCGCACGTTGAAGGACTCGATGATGAAGCCTGGCCCTCGCAACAACATAATGTAAAATGGCGCCAACTCGACCATCTCCGACAATCGGACGCGCTCGTCGGCCAGGGACTTACCCGTCTCTATCAATTCGGAGGTACGTTCGGTCAATTCCTCGTTGGTTGTCTCGAGCTCTTCGTTGGTGGCCTGCAACTCTTCGTTGTTGGTCTCGAGTTCTTCGTTGGTGGCCTGCAACTCTTCGTTGGTGGCCTCGATCTCTTCATTGGTCGCCTGCAGTTCCTCCTGGGCCAGCATCATCTCTTCGTTGGCGGCCTGCAGTTCCTCGTTCGCGTCCTGCAACTCTTTATTGAGGTCGTTGAGCCGGGCGTTGGCCCCGCTCAGATCGTCCACCAACCGCTTGTGCTCACTCTGCGCCGCCTCCAACCGATACCGCGTTTGGACTTCATCGGTGACGTCCTCGATCGTGATCACGGCCAGGTCCACCGGGCCGGATTCGATCTGCATCGGCGCGATCCGCAGACTGAAATAGCGACCGTCGCCGCTCTTCAGCGAATCTACGGCCAGGTCGGGAAGCGTCACAACCGACCGTTCGCGAAACACGGTATCGATCGCCGTCCGCACCTTGTCGTAAGGAAGAACACGTACCGTGTGCAGGAAGTCCTGATCGTGCGCGAGGTCGCGGAAGGTCAGCAGCCGACGCGCATTCCCGTTCGCCGTCAGGATGCGATAATGGCGGTCGATAATCACGACCCCGGAAGGGAGAAAACGGAAGATCAATTCGTTGTAACGACGAAGTTCCCCCAGGTCAATTTCAATTTCCGGGTAGCCTTCCTGCGCGGGCGATTCTTTTTCGGTCACCTTGATCCGGCGATTACGCTTGATGTCACCTCCCACCTCGTATTCATATTGACTCATCCAGGAGCGTGGCATGGCGTAGACGCCCCGCTCGTTCTTGTCGGGATGCGGACTGCGCAGGCACCGAAAGACTTTCAATCGTTTGTCAATCTGTTCGTAAAACGATTGCGACGGGCGCACCGTCTCCGCCTTCCCAAGGAACAGGTAGCCGTTGGTGTGGTGCAGCGAGAAGGCGAAGAGATCGAGCACATGTTGCTGCAACTCGGCGTTGAAGTAAATGAGCAGGTTGCGGCAGACCACCAGGTCGATGCGCGGGAATGGCACGCCGCGGCTCAAATCCTGATGGCCGAAGATCACCATCTGGCGGAGAGATTTTGAGATCCGGTAGCCATGATCGATCCTCTCGAAGTAGCGCTCGCGGTAATTGTCCGGCAAATTCTCCAGCACGTTGGGCGGATAGAGGCCGCGCCGGGCGAAATTGATCGCCCCCTCGTCCAGGTCGGTGGCGAAGATCTTAACGCTCCATTGCGGCAGATCCGCGCCCAACAAATCGGCCACCAGGAGCGCCAGCGTGTAAGGCTCTTCGCCCGTCGCGCAACCCGCCGACCAGAACCGCAACGTCTTATCGCTCGCCTGCGCCCGCTCGATGATTCGCGGCAGTATGTTTTTCTTGAGATAGGCGAAGGCTTGCGCGTCCCGAAAGAACTCCGTCACTTTGATCAGAAACGACATCACCAGTTCAGCCACCTCTTCCGGATGCCCTTCCAGATATTGCGCGTAATCGCGCAGGTTCCCGATGTGCATCACGGCCATGCGGCGGGCTATGCGCCGCAGAATGGTTGAGGGTTTGTACGGGCGGAAATCAATGTGGGCCTGGCGGTTGACCAGCACCAGCACGTCGCGCAACGTGTCCTCGGGCTTCTCTGCGGGTTTAGGCATGTCGATGCCCTTGGCCAGGTCGTAGATCAACGATCCCATCTGATCGAGGTCGGCGATGTGATCGACGGCCGTGGGAGGCAGCGCCAGAGGCATCGAGGGATAACGGGCAGTCTCGGGGTTCTGTATGATCACTGTCCCGCCCGCCTTCTTGACGTCTACAGCGCCCGCAGCCCCGTCCGAACCGGAGCCGGTCAGGATCACGGCGATCAACCGGTCGCCATAAGACTCGGCGGCGCTCGACAGCAGCAAATCAACCGACGGGCGCGGCCGGTGGCCCTGATCGTCTTCGAGCTTGACCTGCCCGTCGCGGATCGCCACGTGGCGGTTCGCCGGCACCACGTAAACCTTGCCCACTTCAAGCTGGGTACTGTCCTGCACGACGACTATCGGCAGCGTGCTTCGCCGTTCTAAAATCTGGTCAAGATTGCTGGGCCGATAAGGATCCAGATGTTGCGCCAATATAATCGGCGCAGGAAAGTCTTTCGGCAGGGAGCTAACCAGAATAGAAAGGGCTTCGATCCCGCCTGCTGAGGAACCGACAACTACCAGTTCATTGAATTCCGAAGAATTTTTTTCATCCACATGCATCACCTTCCCTATATCATTTGGACTTCAGCCTTAATCTCCAACCATTGTCGCGTGAGACCTTTCTGGCGCGATGTGAGAGGAAATCATCATCTGATTTTATTCAGACTTCTCACCTAACGATTGCGCTGAAGTGCAATCCCGAGAAATAGTCCAAGAGTAATATTGCGCCTTAGGGTTGGGAAAAACAACATAGGATTGAACATTTCATTTCGCGAAATGAAAGTTGGCTGCCGCCTTTGGCATGAGGGCGGCGGATATCAGCCAGCGATAAAATTTATTGGCAATCCTGCTGACGACGCCAATCGCATGGTTAAGACCGAACCCATTTTGATTTCGCACAATCTGAAGCCGCCATCGCGCCGGCCGTTCCATCACTCGTCCACAGACGCCTTCTCGTTTTGATGAAGCAACTGGCGGATGACCGCCGCGTGCTGTTCCACCTGACGCGCGTTTTCCTCGAACTGCATTACCGAGATAGTATGGTTGTGTTCGCTCGCTCGTGCGGCCATCCGGCGCGCGAGAGCCGCGTTCTCCTCGAGCGAACGAAGCGCGGCCCACAGCGCGTTTTCCAATTCCTCGGACTGCTCCGCCATCAGGCTTTCGGCTGAGAACGCATGACCCACGTGGCAGCGGAATCGCGACAGATCGCCGTCCCGCAGTTCCCAAAGCGCGCCCCTGCATTCGGGGCAGGTAAAAGCGGAAAGCTCTCCAATTTTCTCCACGTCTTCCATCTCGGATTCCTCCAATCGCGAGATACTGGTTTCGACCTTCAAAATTTCAGGCACGGGGTAAACCGCATCGTCCTTCGCCGGTAAGGACGCCAATCGCGCGAGCAATGGGGCGATGCCGGCCACCGGCAGGCAATGATCCAGGGCGACGTTCTGCATGGCGCTTCGCGGCATGCCCGGGTAAAGCGCCTCATCCGGGTCCTGCGCCACTGTCACGCCGCCGCGCCGCTTGATGGCAGCGAGCCCCGCGGTCCCGTCATCGAGCGCCCCGGACAATATCACGCCCACGACACGAGTCCCGTACGCATACGCCGCCGAACGAAAGAGCGGGTCGGCCGCAGGTCGCGCGCGGTTCTCTCTCGGGCCGCGCGCGACGCGTACGCGATCGCGCTCGACCAACAAATGGTAATCGGGTGGAGCGATGTAGATTCGCCCGTGTTCAATCGCCTCGCCGTTAATCGCGTGGTGGGCGGGCAACGGGCCGCTATTGCTCAGTATCCTCGGCAAAATGCTTGAGCTGGAGGGCGGAACGTGCAGCACGACAAAGACTGCGGCGGGTAAATCAGGCGGCAGGCCGCGCGCCAATTCTTGCAATGGTTCAACTCCTCCAGCCGATGCTCCGATAACGATGATGTCATGGCCAGTCATATTCTCTTTTTTTGTCTACCCGGCGAAACTTCCGCTGAGAGACAAGGATGCCTTTCACATCCCTAATCTGACAGAGTCGGGTAAAAACCGAGGAGATCGCAGGCCAAAGGGAGTGTCGAGAAAAGTTGTTAATCTGGCGCGGTACTGATGTTCACCCGATTAACTTATATATTACCGCAATTTTTATACCTTGACTTAAAGAGAAGCTTCGCTAAATACCGGCTTCAAACAGCTGAAAACCAGAGCAGGCTAACAATCTGAAAAGACACACATATTAGTTTCCAATATAATCCTTCACCTGCGATTCTCTCTCCCTATCGCCGGCTTAGGGCTTGGGTTAATGCGGCGTATCGCCACATTAAGTGTGGTCGAAAGTCACAAAAATTCACTTCTGCGCGTCCTGTGCCGATGGAATGGGAGATGATAAGGAAGAATATCGTCCTGGGCAGGGCGGTTCTGCGAAAAAGTTCACTGGTCTTATGTATCATGTAGAGAGGTTACATTCCGCCACGAAAGGGGCGACGATGGATAATCAGAACCTTACGAATCTAAGACAACGGATGATGGAGGCCTCGATGGAGGTTATCAGGGCGCAGCGCGTCTACCTGGACGCTGCCGGAAAGTCGCAGTCGGAATTGAAAGAGGCCGCTGAGGAGTATCTCAAAGCAACCGTGCCGTACGACGCCGCGCTTCAGGAGCTACACCAATATCTGCTCGCGGCGGAACCGTCTGAATTG
>DATEMG010000586.1:0-2079 GCA_035275805.1 Blastocatellia bacterium | reverse complement strand
TCGGTCAACCGCTTGCTTACGCGCGCGGTACTGTTTTTGCGCGGCGCTTTTTACCGAAGTTTTTGTAATCTTCGGGCGGCCTCCTCTAAGGTTTCATCCCGTTTGCAGTAACAAAATCGCACCTGTTGCGCGCCCAACTCGGGCCGGCGGTAGAAACTGCTGCCGGGAACGACGGCCACGCCGATGTTCTGCACCAGATGGCGAGTGAATTTCAGATCGTCCTCAAACCCGAAATCTGAAATGTCGGTCATGATGTAATAGGCGCCGTCGGGCTTGAAGTACTTGAATCCGGCCTCTCCCAATACGCCCAGCAAGTAATCACGCCGCTTCTGATATTCACGCTGAAGATTCTCGTAATAGCCCGCCGGAAGGCCCAGCGCGTAGACCCCGGCCTCCTGCAACGGCGCGGCGGCGCCGACGGTCAGGAAATCGTGAACCTGTCTGATGCCGTTGATCAGATCGGGCGCGGCGATCGCGTAACCTACGCGCCAGCCCGTGACCGAGTAAGTCTTCGAGAGACTGTTGATCGTCACAGTACGATCGCGCATGCCGTCGAGCGTCGCTATCGAGACATGCCTGATTTCACGCGCCGCGTCCGGATACCAGATGTGTTCGTAAATCTCGTCGGTCAGCGCCAGCGCGTCATATTCGACGCACAGGTCGGCGATCAATCTCAGCTCCTCGCGGGTGAAGACCTTGCCGGTCGGGTTGTGCGGCGTGTTGATGATGATCGCCTTGGTCTTCTCGTTAAACGCCGCGCGCAACTCGTCCGGATCGAAATGCCAGTCGAGGGAGTCGCCCCCGGCCCCACTCCCGGCCCTACTCCCAGGAGGATAGAGCGTGACGTAGCGCATCGAGGCGCCTGAGAGAATCGCGTCGGGACCGTAATTTTCGTAATACGGCTCGAAGACTATGACCTCTTCTCCCGGATCGATGACGGCCAGCATCGTGGCGATCATCGCCTCGGTCGAGCCGCAGGTGACGACGACCTCGCGTTCGGGATCGATGTCCAGCCCGAGATTCCATTTCGTCTTTGCGGCGATGGCTTCACGGAACCGCTTTGCGCCCCAGGTGATCGCGTACTGGTTGACGTCTGCGTTGATGGCCTCGCAGGCCGCGCGCTTGATGTCTTCGGGCGCCGGGAAATCTGGAAAGCCCTGCGAGAGATTGACCGCGCCGTGAGCGAGCGCCTGGTGACTCATGTCGCGGATGACCGATTCGGTGAAGCTGGAGGCCTTGGCGGAGGTTCGATTTTTCATAAACAGTGATTGGTGATTGGCGGCTGGCGCCTGGGAGCGCAGGCATCCTTGCCTGCTAGCTCCGGCCAGTTGGTCATTGCCGGAAACCAAGCAGGCAAGGATGCCTGCGCTCCCAGGCGCCAAACACCTTCTTAACGATTGATGCGAGTGACGACCTTGTTGCCCGCGCCACGTTTGATCGTTCGTTTGACGAATTGTTCTACGTCGGGCCGGAGCAGCCATCGCGAGCCGTCCCGCCCGCTGTCTGGCTCGTTATCCAGTTGGATCACGCGCAGCGCCCCGCGCGAGGCCGCGAGTTCGAGTTGCGCCGCCGGAACGTCGAATTCGCGCGAAGCGGCGTTGAAGCTCATTAAGTCTTTGCTATCGTAAACACTCATCTGCTGTTCCCCATTTTGAAAGCGGATTTAATTGATGAAGGCGAGATGATAGAGACGCGCGGCCGCGGTGTCAAAGCGGCGAGCCAATCACTTATCGCTCTCTTTCCTGCTGAGGTCAACCACCAGAGTGACCGGCGCGTGACCGGCGCCGCCGAGAGACACTTTTTGCCTGACGCCTGAAATCAGCTTCGACAGGCCTTTATCCGGAGGCTCGCCGGGTTGATAGACCAGGCTGACCAGACGAACCTCGTATTCGCCGGGAAGCAGGTTTTCGAAGATAAATTGCCCGCGCGCGTCTACGTTTACGCCGCACGTTATCTGCCGAGAATCGTTCAGGCGCGTAGCGTTGGCGATAATCCATCGGCTCGGAGGCAGACTTCCGCCAATGATCTTCACCTCGCCGCGAAGCGTCAGGTTGGCATGCTCAACTAACACCCGCACAT
>DATEMG010000585.1:0-4066 GCA_035275805.1 Blastocatellia bacterium | reverse complement strand
CTGATCCGTACTATCATCACAGTATGGGTACATTGATTTGCAATCAGCTCTAGGTTTATCCCGTGAAGCTTGAGAGCCGTTGAATTCGCCTGCCTTAAAAACCTGACGATTGCCGCTGAAAACCGGCGGCCGAAAATTCATGACCGTTCGAGACGGATCCGCAAACTCAACTCACGCATAGCCTCATTGATCCAAATTGATTGGCATTGCCATTGCCATTGAAGGCGCGAACGAGCAGTAAAAATTCCAATCAATCGTGGAGGAAATGATGAGCAAACTGATTTTCGTAATTCTGCTGGCTGTCCTGCTGCCACTCGCCGCCGCCGCGCAAAGCAAAGAGTGGCGCGGCCAAGGGTACGCCTTCGTCGCGCCGACGAGCACGACGGAAGGAGGCTTTGGGCTGCACATCGGAGGTGGCGGCGAGGGGCTTGTTTACAAAGGACTCGGCGTAGGCGGCGAAATCGGCTACGTGGGCTCGGCTGACGGATTGAGAGACGGTTTCGGCGTCCTATCGACCGATATCTCTTACCATTTCACGAAAGCGACCAAGTCGCGCAAATTCGCGCCGTTCGTAACCAGCGGATACTCGATGTTGTTTCGCAGCAGCGCCGTAAACTCGATCAACATCGGCGGAGGCGCGAATTGGTGGTTCAAAGACCGCATCGGGTTGCGGCTGGAACTTCGCGACCATATCCCCCTACGATCCGAGGCGATTCATTTCTTCGGCGTCCGAATAGGCCTGGCGTTCCGATGACCTTATCTACCGATCAAGAGGCGTTGCCACGACCCCGCCCGTTAGGCAATTGATTCGCCTGCAGTGACGATAACAATTCCTGGAGCATGTCGAAATCCACCGGTTTGACAAGGTGTGAATGGAAACCGGCCTCCCGGGTGCGACGGCGTTCTTCCTCTTGTCCGTAGCCGGTCATCGCAACAATAGTCATGCCGCGCATCGCCGGCTCTATGCGCAGTCGCCGCGCCACCTCATAGCCGTCCATCTTCGGCAGGTCGATGTCTAAAAACATCACGTCGGGCCGGAAGGCGAGCGCCGCTTCCATAGCGGCCTCGCCGTCATGCGCAAGCCGGACGTCATGGCCGTAGAGCCGCAGCAGCACGGCCATGCTCTCCGCCGAATCCACATTGTCATCCACGACCAACACGCGCCGCGCGTCCGTGGCGGACGGCGCGTGGGGCTTCTCCGCGGGCTTTGGGGCCGACTCGGGCGCCGGCTCGGCGAGCGCGGGCAGGCGCGTAACGAACTCGCTACCCTTCCCCAGCCCATCGCTGTGAGCCTCGATCTTGCCGCCGTGCAATTCGACCAGGCTCCGCGCCAATGTCAGGCCGATTCCCAGGCCGCCCTGTGAGCGATCGGCCTCGCCTTCGATCTGCTCGAACATGTCGAAGACGTTGGTCAATCGCTCCGGGGCCATGCCGATTCCGTTGTCGCGCACCCGAATTACGACTTCAGCTTGCGCCTGTTCGACAATCAGATCAATGCGCCCGCCTTCCTCGGTGTACTTGGCGGCGTTGTTGAGCAGGTTTGAGAGAACTTGCGCCAGCCGGGCCCCGTCGGCCTCGACGCGCGCCCGACGCTCTGGCAGAGAAACCGTCAACGTGTGGCGCCTGGCCTCGACGAGCGGGCGGCTGGTTTCGACTGCGGTGGCGACGACCTCGGCCAGGTCCAGAGGCGCCGTCTGCAGGCTGATCTTGCCCCGGCCGATGCGCGACACTTCCAGCAGTTCGTCCACCATCCTGGTCATTTGATGGACTTGCCGCTCCATCACTTCTTTGGTCTGCGCCACCAGCGCCGGGTCATCACCGCGCAATGTGAGAATCTGGATGGCGTTGCTGATGGGGGCGAGCGGGTTGCGCAACTCATGGGCCAGTATCGCCAGGAACTCATTTTTGCGTCGGTCGGCCTCCCGCAACGCCTCGGCCTGACGGCGGAGCGACTCATCCATAAGCTTGCGCTCGGTGACGTCTATGTTAATTCCGACCCAGCGCGACGGCTCGCCCGCCTCGTCAAAGAATACCTTTCCCCGCGCCTGAATCCATCGGACGCTTCCGTCGGGCCAGATGGCTCGATATTCTGAAACGCCTTCTCCTTCCGTGAGCCAGCGCCGCAATTCCTGTTCAGCGCGCGGCAGGTCTTCGGGATGCACACACCTCGTCCAGCCATCGTATGAGCCGCCGAAACTGCCCGGCGACAGACCGAAGAGGGCCTCGGTCTCTTCAGACCAGATTACGGCGTTGGTCAGGATGTTCCATTCAAAGCTGCCGGCCCGCGACGCCTTTTGGGCGAGGTTCAGTCGCTCCTGATTTATGCGCAGCGCTTCACTAGCGCTCTTTTCCTTGTCAATGTCCGTTATCAAAACGACGCCTCCGACGATATTGCCGCCGGCGTCACTGATCGGAGCGCCGCTTACACTGATCCATGCTTTTATCCCGTCGCCCCGATGATAAAGGATCTCCTGGCCGGTCACGACTTCCCCCTGAAGCGTTCGCGCCAGCACGGATTCACGGCTCTCGACGCGTCGCCCGTTCACACTGTAAGAGAGCCAGTCTCGATATGATTCGACGTTCGGCGACAGAACCGCAGGCTGGCCGAGAATCCGCTCCACCTGCGAATTGCCCATGATGATCTGCCCGCCGGGCGCTTCGGCCAGTAAGACGCCGGCCGGAATGTGTTCAACGATGGCGTTCAAGCGCGCCCGTTCCGTTTCCAGCTCAGTGATCAGCCGCTCGCGCTCGGCCCGCGCCCGCTCACGTTCGGCGATCTGCGCCTCCAATTCGATCTGCCTTTGTACGGCGTCCCTCGCCCTTGCGTCGACCTCGTGCCGGGCGGCTCGTACCATCAGGATCAACCAATTCAATAAACCGCTTGTGACCAGGAACAGCGTCAAGCGTTCCCAATCCGCCGTGTCCATACTGAAGAAATAAAAGTGCGGCTCGGTGAGAAAATAATCGCTCGCCAGCCCGCACATCAGCGTGGCCAACAACCCGGGCCCTAGACCGCCGAACCAGGCGCTTACCACGACCGGAACAATAAATAATGTCAGAGGGAGACTCCCGCTGAGCGCATGGTTGAGAAAAAGACAAATAATTAACATGACGCCGCTACTCATAACGGCCATGCCGTAACGCGCAAGGCGGCTGGATGCGCGTGGGAATGTTTGAAGAAATTTTTCGTAAGATAATCTCATTAGTGAATAACGCAAACGCGCGCTGGTAACGGAATACATATTTAGATCTTTATTTCAGGCAAGCATCTACACTAGCAACAGCCATGAAATTTGCAACCCTCCGTCGCGCCGCAAAACGGACGCGGTTTGTTTCGGCGTTCGGCCAGCCCCCGCAGTTCATTTTTCCCATTGACTGATAACTACAAATGTAGTTAATATGACCTCAGTTGTAGTCAAGACGAGTTTCGGGGCGCCGCTCGCGCCCCGAAAGAATGAAGACGCGCCGCGTAGTGAGGACTTTAGTCGTAGCTACGCGGTCATTTCCCGAGGACGCTGAAAGTGACGCGCAAACGACCGATCAAACTGACCAAATTCGAGATGGAGATCATGGACGCGCTGTGGGAATTGGGCAGCGGCTCGATCCGCGAGGTTCACGAGAGCCTGCCCGAGAAGCGCCGCCCGGCGTACACTACGGTGCAGACGATCATCCGCCGCCTGGAGGAGAAGGGCGCGGTGCGGCAGACCAAGCAGATCGGCCATGCGCACATCTTCGAGCCGACGTTCACGCGCGACGCTGCGCACAGGCGGATGATTGACGAACTGCTCGATCTTTTCGGCGGCTCGGCCCGCCCGCTGATGGCGCATCTGGCCGAAGCCGGAAAATTGACGCTCGAAGACGTTAAGGATCTGGAGGAAATGCTGGCCGAACGCCAGGAACAACAACCTGCGCAAAGCGCAAAGCGCAAAAGCCGAACGCGTAAGTAGGGGATTGCGGATTGCGGATTGCGGATTGAAAAGGATTTCAATCGCAGTTCCGCGACCTGCGGTTCCAGGCGGCGGACCTGCAATCCGCAATCCGCACAGGAGCGATGAACTATGACCTC
>DATEMG010000584.1:0-3709 GCA_035275805.1 Blastocatellia bacterium | reverse complement strand
GCTGACGCCGGTACAGTACCGCGCGCGTAAGCAAGCGGCCGTCCAATCAGTCAGCCGCTTGCTTACGCGCGCGGTACTGTACCGGCATCCTCCTTTTGTCTGAATTGAAGCCCTATGCAAACAGTCGAAACGATTTCGGCGGGGACAACGATGGAGACGGCTAGACGGCGTTCGGCGTGGTCGGTGGTCGCGGTTTCGTCCATCGGGCTGTTTCTCCATTTCGGGTCATTACTGGTCAACGCGTTCGGAGTTGTTCTGACGACGCTGTGCGATCAATTCCAATGGTCGCGCGGGCAAGTTTCGTACGCGTTCTCGCTGGCGACGATGTCGGCGGTGGTGGCGATGCCCGTGACCGGGTGGCTGACTGACCGATTGGGTTCGCGCCGTCCGATCCTGGTATGCATGACTTTGTTCGGCGCGCTATACGCATCGTTGTCTGCGTTGACGCCGAGTCTGTGGCATTTGTACGCTGTTTTTCTCCTGCTCGGTCTGGTGGGGCCGGGGACTTCGGCGGTGCCGCATGCGAGGCTGATCTCGCGGTGGTTCACGGAGCGGCGCGGGCTGGCGCTGGGGGTGGCGATGTGCGGCACTGCGTTTGGGGGTGTCATCTGGCCAAGCGCGACGCAGCGTTTGCTGAATTATTTCGGCTGGCGCAATACTTACGCGATCTCCGGCGGGGCGGTCTTGTTTGTTGCTGTTCCGTTGCTGTTCTTATTGCTGAAGGAGCCTTCAACGATCACGCGCAAGTCTGATCAAAGCGTGGTTGACGCGCAAGCTGAAGGGCTGACGCGCGGCGAAGCCTTGCGCGGAAGCCTGCTATGGCTGCTGCTCTTCGCCTTTTTCATTATCTCGATGAGCATTCACGCCTGCATGATTCATCTCGTCCCAATGCTGAAAGATCGCGGGATGACGCCTGAAAGCGCGGCTCTCGCGGCTACGCTGTTCGGCGCGGCGGGAATGATCGGGCGGCTGGGAATGGGTTATTTGCTCGATCTTTTGCCGGCCGAGCGCGTGCCGACGATCGCTTTCTGCGTGGTCGCCTCCGGAATCTTTCTGTTATTTGCGGGAGCGACAGGTGGGACCGCCTATTGCGCGGCGATGCTGATCGGCTTCGGCTATGGCGCAGAGTCGGCGACGGTTCCGTATCTGGTCGGTCGATATTTCGGGATGCGGTCGTTCGGCGAAATCTACAGCTACCTGTTTATCGCCGTGCCTCTCGGGGGCGCGCTCGGCCCTGCGTTGATGGGCGCGGTTTTCGACCGAAGGGGTTCTTACCAGTCGGCGCTGCTGTCCTGTGGCGTGGCCACGGTGGTCGCGGCCCTGGCGTTGCTGCGGCTGGGCTCGTATCCGGTTTATTTGAAAAAAACTGAATAGGACTTATAGGACTTATGGGGCCTATAAGTCCTATAGGTCCCATTTCACAGGGGAATAACCAATGACCTGGATTCGCACGATTCCAATGGAAGACGCCGACGAGAAGCTTCGGCGGTTGATGGAGGCGCAGCGCGCGATGTATCCGAAAGAATACGCGACGCCGTCCTCGCCCGGCGGCGACAGCGTCGTCGCTTCGCACACGCTGATGCCTGAGGCGCTCTATCACATCTTCGGCGCATTCGGCGCGATGATGTCGCCCGAACTCCCCTTGAGCCGCGCGCAGCATGAGATGATCGCGACTATGGTCTCGGTCGTTAACCGCTGCTTTTACTGAGTGGAATCGCACGCAGAGTTTCTGCGTATGGTGACGTTGGACGAAAAGATGGTGGCCAGCCTGCGCGAGGATTACGCCAGCGCGCCGATCAGCCAACAGGACCGCGCGATGCTCGATTACGTCGTGCAATTGACCAAGGACGCGACTCGCCTGACGCCGCAGGATCATGATAAATTGCGCGCGGTCGGTTTCGATGATACCGGCATCCTGCAAATTACTCTAATCGCTTCCTGGTTCAATTACATCAACCGCGTCGCCGACGCGCTTGGCGTCGGTCGCGGGAAGAGGGAAGACTGGTACCCGGCGGAATGAGTTGTTCGTTCGTCCTGAATTCAAATCCCAGGCCGCGTCAGCGGCAATCGACTGTAATCCGGCCTTTTGCGGTCATCTTCACCGCCATTCTTCTTTTCACTTTCACCGCCTGCGAGCGCAACGCCGGCTTGCCCAAACCCGATTCGAAAGAATACAGAGATCTGGTCACGGCGTTTTACGTCGGCCTGGCCGGGTTGCAGACCGGCGAGGACGTTCGCGCGAAAGCGAGGCTGACCCAGGCCACAGAGATCGCGCCCGGCGAGCCTGCCGCCTGGGCCAACCTCGGATTGCTTGCTGTGCGGCAACAGGAGTTCGACACGGCTTATGAAAGAGTCGAGAAGGCCCGCACGCTCGCGCCTGACAACAGCCAGATCGAAGCCCTGCTCGGATTGATCGAAAGCAAACGAGGCCGGCTGCCCGAAGCCACGGCGCATTTGAAAAAAGCCGTCGAGCTGGACCCGAAAAATCTGCGGGCGCTTTACGCCCTCGCGCAGGAGACCGAACGCCAGGGCGCGGAAACCAGCGACACCGAAGCCCAGGCGCTGCTCCAAAAGATCCTCGAAACGCAGCTCAACAACCTGGCCGTGCTGCTCGACGTCACGCGGTTGGCCGCCAAGCGCGGCGACCCCGAGACGTTGAAGAATACGGTCGCAAAGCTCGCCGAAAAATCACCCTCGTGGCCCGAAGAGGCGAAGCAGCAGATGACGGCCTTGCAGCAGGCGGCCTCCGGCGAGAATCCCCGCTCCGCCGCGCCGCAGGTCGCGTTCCTGCGCAACGTGTTGGCGCGTGTGCCTGATTACCGGCAGAGCCTGAACGCGGTGAAAACTCCGGCGGAGTTTGTGGGCGAGCCGTTTCTGAAGTTCATCAAACTGCCGTCCCCGAGTTCCGAGCCTGCGGCGCCGGATGAGGCGATCTCTTTCAATGCGGAGCCGATCAACGCCGGACCAGGGAAGTGGATTTGGGCAGGATTGGTATCGCTGGATGGCGAAGGCCCGCCTACAGTGGTTGTGGCGAATGGTCGCGAGGCGCGGGTGGGTAATGTGACGCTCTCTTTTCCCGGCACGGCCGAATATCAGTCCTTGTCTAATGGCATCGTCGGTCTCGATTACGATTATGATTTCAAGACCGATCTATTCATGGCGGGCCAAGGCGGATTGAAACTTTATCGTCAGGAATCGCGCGACAAATTCACCGACGTCACATCCAGAATGGGCTTGCCACCCGGGCTTATCACTGCTTGGTATGAGGGAGCGTGGGCGGCGGACATCGACCTCGATGGCGACCTGGACGTCGTGCTCGGCGCGTTTTATGGAGAGCCGCTGGCGCTGAGAAATAACGGCGACGGGACTTTCAAAGAGTTACGGCCATTCACCGGCGTCGAAAAATTGCGAGACTTCGTGTATGCGGATCTCGACGGTGATGGCGATCCTGACGCGGCGCTGCTCGACGATGATTTCAGGGTGAGAGTTTTCAGCAATGAGCGGCTCGGGGTTTTCCGCGAACGCGCCATCCCAGAGGGCATTGATGGAATCGAAAAAATCGGAGTAGCTGACATCAACAGTGACGGCGTTTTGGATCTGCTATTGCTGTATTACCAATTCTCGCTGAAGCGCTTGTCTGATAAAGGCGGTGGCGCTGGTTGGGAGATGGCGGAGATCTTTGGGCGGCAGACTGAAGGCATTCCTATTC
>DATEMG010000583.1:0-2914 GCA_035275805.1 Blastocatellia bacterium | reverse complement strand
GGCTTTAGCCGGCAGGGCTTGGAACTCCAGCCCTGCCGGCTAAAGCCGGGACTCTAAACGCTGTCCTTTGATGGTTGTAATTTCGCTGGATGCGTCGATATCACTCACCAAATAACTTAGGTTCCAGCGCAATGAACAATGACAAATGGAACTCTTAGTGTATATCGCGATTTACTGAATGTTGATTATGCGCCATCCCCGCCCTCTGGCGTCGCCGGCGAAACGCCACAGATTCCCCTTGCCCAGCCCCGCCGTGTATAATCTCCTTTTTAATCCAACCCAACATCACCGGAGGCATAATCCTTAGATGACCAACAGCGTTAAACGTGTCGGGCTCGCCTATTCAGGCGGACTCGACACCTCGATCATCATTCCCTGGCTGAAAGAGAAATATAATTGTGAAGTCGTCGCGATCGCGGCGGACGTCGGGCAGGGCGAAGAGCTGGCCGGCCTGAAAGAGAAGGCCATAGCCACGGGCGCGTCTGAAATCTACATCGAAGACCTGCGCCACGAATTCGTCACCAAATACATTTGGCCCACGCTGCGCGCCGGCGCCGTCTATGAGCATAAATACCTGCTCGGCACCTCTTTCGCCCGGCCCGTCATCGCCAAGCGCCAGGTCGAGATCGCCAGGCAAACCGGCTGCGACGCGCTCTCACACGGATGTACCGGCAAAGGCAACGACCAGGTCCGCTTCGAATTGACATTCCAAGCACTTGCGCCTGAACTGGCGGTGATCGCCCCCTGGCGCGAATGGGACATAGTTTCACGCGAGGACGCGATCGATTACGCCAACGAGCGCCGGATTCCGATCACGGCCAGCCGCGAGAAAATTTACAGCCACGACCGGAACATCTGGCACCTCTCGCACGAAGGTGGAATTCTCGAAGACCCCGCGAACGAACCTGAAGAGGCGATGTTCGAATTGACCGTCTCGCCAGAAGAAGCGCCAGGCGAACCGGAATACGTCGAGATCGGTTTTGAACAGGGCGCGCCAATAAAAGTCAACGGCGAGCACCTCGACCCCGTCCCACTGATCGAGAAATTGAACGAGATCGGCGGGCGCAACGGCTGCGGCCGCGTCGACCTGGTCGAGAATCGCCTGGTCGGAATGAAATCGCGCGGCGTCTACGAGACTCCGGGCGGGACGTTGCTGCTCGCGGCATTGCGCGAACTCGAATCGCTCTGCCTCGACCGCGAGTCGGCGCATTATAAAGAGGTCGTCGCGCACAAGTACGCCGAAATGGTCTATTTCGGCCAATGGTTCACGCCTCTGCGCGAAGCGCTCGACGCCTTCGTCAACAGCCTGATGGCGCCCGTGAGCGGCGAAGTGAGATTGAAACTCTACAAAGGCAACGTCATCGTCGCGGGGCGCACATCACCGAATACGCTTTATCGGCCCGACCTCGCTTCGTTCACGATGGGCGCAAGCTACGATCAAAAGGACGCCGCCGGATTTATCAACATTTTCGGATTGCCTTTGAAGGTTAAGGCTCTTACTCAGCAATGACCGTTACCGCAGGCGGAGCGAGCGTCGAACGCTTTCGCTCGCTTCGCTTCCTCATCCAACATGTACCAGGAAAGGATATTAAATGCTTCGACTCAAATCCCTCACTAATTCGCCCCGGGCGATTCTTTCTCTCGCGCTCCTCCTGACCGCGACCTTCGGCGCCGCATGCGGCGGGGCAACACCGAATTCCACATCATCTTCGTCGTCTTCAGCTTCATCATCCGCGCGCGTCGGCGAAGCTTTCGAAGGCGAGGTCACATCCAAGATGTTCATAGGCGACCAGACGATGGAAACCCGGTACGCGATCAAGGGAACCCGCAATCGTATTGAAACGAATCTCCCACAGAACAGCGCCGGGGCGCGCCTTATGCAGACAAGCGTTACATTGATGGATCTCTCTTCCGGCACGACGACCATGCTGCTCCCCCAAACGAAAACCTACCTGACCATGAACTGGGCCGAAATGGCCGAGGAGATGAGCAAAGGCGACGGAAAAGACTCCCCGATTGATTTTCCAAAAGTGACATCGACCGGCAAGACCGAAACAATCGCCGGCTTCAACTGTGAGCATTGGCTGATCGGTGATAAAACGGATGTCTGCATGGCGAAAGGGTTGGGATATTTCGGCGGCGGGGGATCGGGCGGCATTCTCGACAAGCTCAAAAACCTCGCCCTCCGCGAGAAAATCAAAGCGCAGCTCGACACTAATCCCGAATTCGCCAAATTCGTCGAAGGCGGCGCGTTCCCGCTCAAGATGGCTCAGATCGAAAACGGCCAGTCGAAGACGATTATGGAAGTGACCGGCATCGAGCGAAAATCGCTGGACGATTCGCTCTTCACTGTGCCGGCGGACTACAAGAAGACTGAGATTCCGGGAATGCCGGGAATGCCGGGAATGCCGGGGGCCAAGCGGTAGCTTGGAATCGAACGATGACTTTCTGCCCCACGACATAAATCACGCTCGCGCAGCCCTGGCGCGTAGCCAACCAATTACGCGTTAGGGCTGCGCGAGCGCTATAAGGGCGAAATTACACCAGCGGGATCATCAAAATGAACCGACGAAAATTCATTCAGCAAACCACTCTTGTCGCCGCCGCGACCGCGGCCTTGGATTTCATAGCCGAAGCCAAAGTCGACTGGCCCGTCGGCTGTTTCAACCGTCCCTGGACGAAATGGTCTTTCGACGAAACGCTGAAACAGATCAAAGCAGCGGGTTACAAATCCACGGGTCTGCTCAGCCGCACGAGAGAGGAGCCGTTCATCGGCGCCGACGCCACGCCGGAGTACCTGGAAAACCTGAAGAAGCGGATCGCGGAAAGTGGTCTCGTTGCGAATATGGGCGCGCTGCGTTCGCGCCACAACATCTCGCTCGAAGATTCAATCCGCGACGTCCGCAAGCAGCTA
>DATEMG010000582.1:0-4800 GCA_035275805.1 Blastocatellia bacterium | reverse complement strand
AAGGCAAAATTGGCGCGCTTCAGGTCCGAACAAAATTCAACCGCGTGGTTGAATTTTTGTCTTGACAGGCCGACCGGCTCGGAGGATATTAAACCAAAGGGTTGAATTATGACGTCTCTGACGACACAGACCAATTTGGATCGTACTCTGACGGCGCTGGCCGACCCGACGCGGCGAGCGATCCTGGAGCGCCTTTCAAAGGGCGAGGCTCGCGTCACCGAACTGGCGCAGCCCTTTACGATGTCACTCAATGCGGTTTCGAAGCACATCCGCATACTCGAACGCGCCCGCCTCGTGCGCCGCCGGTGTGTGGGGCGTGAACATTTTCTTTCACTCAACCGGGAACCCCTGGACGAGGCCGCGGCCTGGATCGAGGCTCAGCGCGCTATCTGGACCGTTCGACTGGACGCCCTCGACGCCATCTTGCAGGCTGAGGATGCGCGCGCAGAAAGCCACGGAAAGACTCTTAAAAAGAAAGGACGATCTCGATGAGCGCAAAATCGAACGAACAACATAGAGATAATGAGGCGAGGAGCGAATGTGGAAGTTCAACGCAAAATGTCACAGTCAGCGTGACCCGCCATTTCGATGCGTCGCCGGAGCGCGTCTTCGACGCATTGCTCGATCCTGAAATGATCGGCAAATGGATGTTCGGCCCCGCTTTGCGCGAAGAAGAAGTTCTGCGCATCGACGTCGATGCGCGAGTGGGAGGCGCGTTCTCTTTCCTCGTGCGTCGTCAAGGTCAGGAGATTGATCACGTCGGGAAGTATCGAGAGATTGACCGGCCCCGGCGACTGGTCTTCACCTGGGGCATAGCCGGCGACTCGGATGACGAGAGTCTCGTAGTCATCGAAATAGTCCGGCAAGAGACAGGGGCCGAGCTTACCCTGACCCATGAAATGGACTCGAAGTGGGCCGATTACGCGAGCCGCACAGAGGCCGGATGGACCAAAATGCTCGGCGCTCTTTCAGTAACGCTCGGCCACATCTAACCCTTATATACCTTTGCGCCTTTGCGCCTTTGCGAGAGATGGGCTTTCTTCTTCAGGCGGCGGTTCTCGCCAAAACGCGAAGGCGCAAAGGCCGCTAAGAGAAAAGCGCGCTACCAGGGCGCCATTTAATTCTCAAAAAAATCGGCTTGCCAGATCGCGCGTGGCTGTGGTAAGTAAGCGCATACTTACAAAGGAGCGTCGCGCGAACGGCGTTACTTGACGAAGATTGAAAGAAAAGAGGCGAGCCGAAAGAAAATCGGCTCGAAAGCGCCAGTGATGACATTAAAGAAGAGTGTTGATACAGGGGAGCCGAGGCCGGCGCCGCGAATGGCCGCGGAAGACCGCCGGGAGCAAATCATCGAGGTGGCCGTGCGCCTGTTTTCTCAAAAAGGGTTTCGCGGCGCGACGACCAAAGAGATCGCGTCGGCGGCTGGGGTGAACGAGGCGATCATTTTTCGCCATTTCTCGACGAAGAGCGAACTATACGCCGCGATCATTGACCGGAAGGCCAATTCGGCGGCGATGAAAACGCTGCGGAGCGCGCTGGCCGAGGCGATGGAGCGGGGCGACGACCGAGGAGTTTTCGAGACCCTGGCGTTTCACATCCTCGAGTTCCACGAGCGCGATGACACCGCGATGCGGTTGCTGCTTTACAGCGCGCTCGAAGGGCACGAACTTGCCGAGATGATCACTCGTAACCACATTTTGAAGACGCACCAACAGTTGGCGGAATACGTCAAGAAGCGGATGGCCGAAGGCGTGTTCCGGCGCATGGACCCGATGGTGGCGGTGCGCGGCTTTATGGGGATGGTCATCGGTCAGGTTATGAACAAGAAATTCTTTTTGTGCGTCGGTAGGCAGACGTTGAACATCACGAACCGTCAGGCGGCCGAGGCTTTCACCGATCTATTTCTGGCATCGATGACGAACCACAATTACGACGGCGGTCGCTCGCGACGTAAACACTGACACCCGAACCGCGTATCAGTGCCGCGATCTACATGAAGCGGCGAGGGGCCAATAAACAGGCTGAAAGGCGGATGGAGATATAGATGCGCGAACAGTTTTCAATACAGGAGAAGGGAAGCAAATCACTCTTTCTTGCGGCGCTCGTCGTGACTGCCGCGCTAGCGGCGGCCTGCGGGAACTCGCAGGCCAAAGACGAAACCAAGGCCGCTTCAAACTCGCAGCCCGCAGCCACGCCGCCCCCGGTTGACGTGGCGACCGCGCCGGCGATCACCCGAAACTTGCAGCGGGACGTGGAAGTGGTCGGGTCGTTCGCCGCCGACGAAGAGGTCGCCGTATCGGCGCAGGCCGCGGGCGAGCTTTCGCAACTCAACGTCGATTTCGGCGGCTACGTTTCGCAGGGGCAGGTCATCGCGACGATCGACCAGCGCGACGCGAAGCTCAAGATCGAACAGGCCGAAGCCACGCTCAAACAGACGCTGGCCCGGCTCGGGATGAAGGAGGGAGAAAATTTCGACTCGAACCGGAACGCCGACGTCAGGGTGGCGAAGTCCCAGCTCGATTGGGCGAAGCTGGAGCTGGATCGCAGCATGAAGCTGATCGAAAAAGGCGACATCCCGCGTTCGAGCTACGATGAGAAGGTGACCAATCACAACCTCGCGCAGGCGCGCTACCAGGCGGCGCTGGACTCGGTCAATCAACAGCTCGCCGCAGTCGAGCAGCAGAGGGCCGCGCTGGCATTGGCTAAAAAGGCGCTGGCCGACACGGTCGTCCGTTCGCCGATCAGCGGCGCCGTGAAAGAGAAACATGTCTCGCGCGGCGCATACCTTATGGTCAATGGGAAGATCGTCACGCTGGTCAAGATCAACCCGCTCAGGCTCCGCGCCGACGTCCCCGAATCGTCGGCCGCCGCCGTCCGGACTGGCCAGACGGTCAACGTTACCGTTGACGCCTTTCCAAATCGGACTTTCACGGGACGCGTCGCCCGCATCGGCCCGTCGCTCGACGAGAAGACCCGCGCGCTGACCATCGAGGCCGAGGTCGCCAACGCGGGCAATCTGCTGCGACCGGGGATGTTCGCCAAATCGCGGCTGATCACCGCCGCGAACGCGCCCGCAGTAATGGTCCCGCAGCGCGCCGTCGCGCTGGCGGCCGGGTTGAGTAAAGTCTTCGTCATCGAGAACGGCAAGGCGGTCGAGCGCGTCGTCAAGACCGGCAAGACCGACGGCGATCTGATCGAAATCGTCGAAGGCGTCAAAGACGGCGAGACCGTCGCCATCAGCAACCTCGACAAATTACAATCCGGAACCGACGTGCATGTCGGCAAATGACAAACTGTGGGGCAATCAACAGGAGAGGGAGGGAGAAAAATGCATAATAAAAAAGTGGCTTTAATCACCGGAGCGAATAAGGGACTGGGGTTTGAGATCGCCCGCCAGCTCGGACAACAGGGCATCACGGTCGTGTTGGGCGCCAGAGACAGCTCAAAGGTGGATGAGGCGGCGAAAAAATTAAAGGCCGAGGGCATTGACGCGCACGCCGTGAAGCTCGAAGTGACCAACGAGACCGATGTCGCGGAGCTTCCTGCATTCTTTGAATCGAAGTTCGGCCGCCTCGACATTCTCGTCAACAACGCCGGCGTATCGCTGGATTTCGGCGGCGTTACGAGAGACACGTTCCGCCAAACTTATGAGACCAACGTCATCGCCCCTTACTTCATAACGCAGGCGCTGCTGCCGTTATTAAAAGCCAGCCCGGCTGGACGCATTGTCAATCATTCGAGCATTTTGGGATCAATGACAGCGATTGGCGACCCCAACAGCGTTTCGCCGGATATGGTCCTGCCGGCTTACTGCTCGTCAAAAGCGGCGCTGAATATGCTGACCGTCATGACGGCGCGAATGCTGGAAGGCTCGAAGGTCAAAGTCAACTCGGCCCATCCAGGCTGGGTGAAGACGGACATGGGAAGCGAGCGCGCGCCGATGGAGATTGTTGACGGAGCAAAGACCGCCGTGGCGCTGGCGCTACTGCCTGACGACGGCCCGACCGGCGGGTTTTTCCACATGGGGGAAAATCTTCCTTGGTAACAAATACTATAGGACCTATGGGACTTATAAGACGTATGGGACAGATTCCATACGTCCCATACGTCTTATAAGTCCCATAGGTCCCAAATCGCATAGGGGAAGTCATGCAGAAGCTGGCTGAAATTTGTGTCCGTCGCCCAGTATTCGCCACGATGCTCATTATGACGTTGATGGTGCTGGGCGTGTTCTCGTACAACCGATTGACGGTCGAGCGATTTCCGCGCGTCGAATTCCCGACCATCACCGTCGCCACGCGGCTGCCCGGCGCGGCGCCGCAGGAGGTCGAGACCGAGATCACCGACAAGATCGAAGAGGCCGTCAACACCATCAGTGGCATTGACGAGCTGCGCTCGATCTCGTCCGAGGGCGTCTCGCTAGTCTTCGTGACTTTCGAGCTGGAGCGCGACCTTGACGAAGCCGCCCAGGACGTGCGCGACAAGATCAACCGCGCGCTGCCCAATCTGCCCGACAACGTCGAGCAGCCGACGATCGAAAAGCTCGACCCGGACGCTTCGCCGATCATGACCATCTCGATCGCGTCGAACCGCAGTCTGCGCGAGATGACCGAGTACGCCGACAAGACGCTGCGGCGTCAGATCGAATCGGTCAACGGCGTCGGCCAGGTCCTGATAGTCGGCGGGCGCAAGCGCCAGGTCAACGTCTATCTCGACGGCGACAAGTTGCGCGCTTACAACCTGACTGTCGCGCAGGTCGAACAGGCGCTCAGGGGGCAAAACCTGGAAGTGCCCGGAGGC